>DAIQBR010000287.1:0-630 GCA_036781105.1 Kiloniellaceae bacterium | reverse complement strand
CTTAACCACCGACCTGGCGAAGTCGGTCTCCGAAGCCGATGCGGTCTTCATCGCGGTGGGCACGCCGACCGGGCGCACCGGCGGCGAGGCGGACCTCAGCTATGTCTACGACGCGGTGCGCGAGGTCGCCGGCAACCTGAACGGCTATACCGTGGTGGTGAACAAGTCGACGGTGCCGGTGGGGACCGGCCGCGAGGTCGCGCGCATCATCCGCGAGGCGAACCCGGCCGCCTAGTTCGTCGTGGTCTCCAACCCGGAGTTCCTGCGCGAGGGCGCGGCGATCAACGACTTCATGCGGCCCGACCGCGTGGTCATCGGCGCCGAGACGGAGCGCGCCCAGGAGGTCATGCGCGCGCTCTACCGCCCGCTCTATCTCATCGAGACGCCGATCCTGTTCACGACGCTGGAGACGGCCGAGCTCACCAAGTACGCCGGCAATGCCTTTCTCGCCACCAAGATCACCTTCATCAACGAGATCGCCGACCTCTGCGAGAAGGTCGGCGCCAACGTGCACGACGTGGCGCGCGGCATCGGCCTGGACGGCCGTATCGGGCGCAAGTTCCTGCACCCGGGCCCGGGCTACGGCGGTTCCTGCTTTCCCAAGGACACCCTGGCGCTGATTCACACCGC
>DAIQBR010000286.1:0-5371 GCA_036781105.1 Kiloniellaceae bacterium | reverse complement strand
CAGGAAGCGCCTGCAGGACGAGGGCCTGGAGGACCGGGTAGATCTGCGCCTGCAGGACTACCGCGACCTCGACGGACAGTATGACGCCATCGTCTCCATCGAGATGCTGGAGGCGGTCGGCGAGGCTTACTGGCCGACCTACTTTAGCCAGCTGCGAGAACGTCTGAAACCGGGGGCACACGCTGCCCTGCAGGTCATCACCATTGCCGACGACCGCTTCGAGCAGTACCGGAGCAGTGTCGACTTCATCCAGCGCTATATCTTTCCCGGCGGCATGTTGCCTTCTCCCGAAGTGCTGCGTCGGCTGACCGGCAACATCAGACTGGAGGTAAAGGCGGTGGAAAGCCACGGCAGCGACTACGCCCGTACGCTCGCCCTGTGGCGCCAGCGCTTCGAACGCGCCTGGCCGCGCATAGCTGCAACTCCGGACGTCGACTTCGACGCGCACTTCCGCCTGATGTGGCGCTACTACCTCGCCTACTGCGAAGCCGGATTCCAGGTTGGACGCATCGATCTGCTGCACCTGGCACTGCAGCGGCCGGAGGCCGCGTGATCATGGCTGCGGCACTTCCACGCTCGGCGCTGCTGGCCTACGGCCTGCCGGGCCTGCCGCTGGCCGCAGTACTGCTGCCGCTCTTCGTCTACTTGCCGACTTTCTATGCCGAGAACCTCGGCCTGGGCTTCGCCCTGGTGGGTAGCCTGCTGCTGATCGCCCGGCTCACCGATATGATCACCGACCCGCTCATCGGTGCGCTCTCCGACCGCTTCGGCTGGCCGCTCGGACGACGGCGTTCCTGGATGCTGGTCGGTGTGCCACTGCTCGTCATCGCCGCGCACCGGCTTTTCCTGCCGCCGGAAGATGTCGGCGCAGCTTACCTTCTGTGGTGGAGTATCGCCGTCTATCTGGGCGCCACCCTGGTGCAGCTGCCCTACAGCGCCTGGGGCGCCGAGATCTCCAGCGACTACTACGAGCGCAGCCACATTTCCGCCGCGCGCGAAGGATTCGTCGTGGTCGGCACGCTACTTGCCGCCGGGTTGCCCGCCCTGCTGACCAACGATCCTCGTGAATCCATGGCAGTGATCGGCTGGCTGATCGTTGTCCTGCTTCCGCTGGCAGTGGCCACCGCCGTGATCGTTGTGCCGGAAAGCCGTGCATTGGAACGCCGCGCCCTCGGTTGGCGGCAGGGACTCTCGGTACTCTATCAAAACCGGCCGTTTCGCCGCCTGCTTGCCGCCTACTTCCTCAACAGCATCGCCAACGGCCTGCCCGCCACGCTCTTTCTGCTCTTCGTCGGTCACGTGCTGCAGGCCGCAGACTGGGCCGGCCCCCTGCTGTTCATCTATTTCGCCTGCGGCGTGGCCGGCATTCCGCTGTGGCTGAAGCTCAGTGCCGCCTGGGGAAAGCACCGGGCCTGGATCGCCGCGATGTCAGTCAACACAGCGATCTTCGCCCTGGTGCCGCTGCTGGGTGCCGGCGACCAGTGGTGGTTCCTGGCAATCTGCATCGCGACCGGGATAGCCCTGGGCGCCGATCTCACTCTGCCCGCCTCGATGCAGGCCGATGTCGTCGATCTCGATACCTTGAAAAGCGGGCGCCAGCGTACCGGTATCTACTTCGCCCTCTGGGGTATCGTCACCAAGCTCGCCCTGGCGCTGGCCGTCGGGATCTCCTTTCCGCTGCTGGAGCTCTCCGGCTTCCAAGCCGAAGCGGCGCGCCAGAGCCCGCAGGCGCTGCTCACCCTCGCGCTGCTGTACAGTCTGGTGCCGGCAGCCTTCAAACTGGGCGCCATCGCGGTCTTCGCCGGCTATCCCATCACTGCGGACCGCCAGCGGCGCATCCGGCGCCTTATTACGGCACGCCAGCGCGGCGCAATGCCGCGTGGCAGCGAAGGTGCGCTGCCATGATCCGCCTGACCGTACTTCTGCTTTTATCCATGACCTTACTCACGGGGTGTTCCGGCATGAAACCCGAAGACTTCGCGGGCCAAGAGCCCCGCTTCCGTATCGAAGAGTACTTCGCGGGAAAGACCAGGGCCTGGGGTATCTTCCAGGACCGCTTCGGCAAGTTGCGACGACAGTTCGTGGTCGACATCGAGGGGACCTGGGACGGAGAGACCCTGACGCTGGTAGAGGACTTCGTCTATGACGATGGCGAGATCGAGCGGCGCACCTGGACGATCCACAAGACCGGAGAACACAGCTACGAAGGTACCGCCGACGGCGTGATCGGGGTGGCCGAGGGTAAAGGCTACGGCAACGCCCTGAACTGGCACTACCGCTTTGCGCTGAAGGTCGGCGACAGCACCTGGAACGTTACCTTCGACGACTGGATGTTCCTGCAGCAGGACGGCGTAATGATCAATCGTGCCAAGGTGACGAAGTTCGGCTTCGAACTGGGCGAGGTCACCATCGCCTTCGGTAAGCACCACAGCGACCAGGCGGCGGCGGAGATGGCGACACCCTTCTCGGCCCCGGCGAGACAGCGCGGCGCCGCACTCTAGTCGATGGAGAGGCGGCGCCTGACGAGGTGGATGAGCCCGCGCAGCAGCGGTACCATTTCGTAGACCCGGCCGGCGTCCCAGTAGTCGAAGTGGCGCAGGGCACGGCCGTCGGGCCCGAAGAGGATCTCGCTCATGCCGGGAATGGTCACGCGCTGTCCCTTGCTGCGCAGGAAAGCGAGCCGCCAGCGCAGATAGCAGAGGTCGCCGTCGAGCGCGTGGCCGTCGACCGTGAAGTCCGGCTGGCCGATATCCTCGAACATCTTGGAAAGCACGCGGCGATAGTTGTCGAGGCCGGTGACTTCGTTGAAGGGGTCACGAAAGCGGATCTCCGGCGCGCAATAGTCCGCGAGCCGCGTGAGGTCGGCTGGCGTCATCTTCTCGCAGAATTCGAGGTAGCGTTTGGCCGCCGCATCCGGAGTCATGGCACGCCCCGCTTCTTCGGAACGGCGCGCCGGGTGACGGCGAAGGCAAGCGGCGCCGGCAGGCAGCGCAGCAGCTTCATCATCAGCACGAAGCGGCGCGGGAAGGCGATCTCGAAGCGGTCTGACTGCAGGCCGCGGAAGAAAGCTTCGGCAGCATCCTCCGGCTCCATGAGGAAAGGCATGGGGAACTCGTTGCGGTCGGTCAGCGGCGTGCGCACGAAACCGGGGTTCACCACCTGCACGACGATGCCATGCGGCGCCAGCTCGACGCGCAGCGCCTCGGCCATGTTGATCAGCCCCGCCTTGGTCATCCCGTAGGCAGAGGCACTCGGCAGGCCGCGATAACCGGCCACCGAGGCGACGATGGCGATGCGCCCGCCCCGCCGTGCCAGCATCGCGGGCAACACGGCGGCGAGGCAGTTCACCGTGCCCATGAGGTTCACTTCCACCAGCCTGCGAAAGTCCGCTATTCGGAGGTGAGCCGGATCGACCGGCTGGTGGGTGCCGGCGTTCAGCACGACCTGGTCGATCTGGCCGACCTCGCGTTCCATACGCGCTACCGCCGCGGCGGCGTCCTCCGCGTTCTGCGTGTCCAGGGGAAAAGGATGCAACCTGCCCGGCCCGGCGGCCTCGCCGGCGAGCGCCGCCAGCTTGTCGCCACTGCGCGCCGAAATGGCCACCTCGCGCCCCGCCTGTGCCATCCGCCGCGCGAGCGCGGCGCCAAGGCCGGAGCTGGCCCCGGTGATCCAAGTCAGATCGTTCAAAATGCACTCCCGCTTTCGCGCCCGATCGGCGCCTAACCTGTATTATACTCCCGCCGGCCGGCTTTGGATCACCGATCCGCCACGACCGCTCCGCACGGACTGGAATCTGAGATGCACGCCCCTGCCCCGACCTACCTCTTCGACCCCCGCGACAAGCCTAACCTGCCACTGCACCGGGTGCCCCTCATCATTGCGAGCGATGAAACGCTGCAGGGCTACGGCCAACTGGTGGAGGACCCGGAGGACTGCGAGATCGAGATCGTGCGCTGGCCGGCCCAGGGCTGGCGCCCAGTAGACGAAGACAGCGGCAACGAGGGCGGCCTCGCCGAGGGCATCTTCCACGGCGCGTGGCGCGGCGACGTGCTGATGGGCCGCAACGAAGCGGTTGGCGGGCACTACGTGCTGGGCTGGAGCCGCGACCCGCAGCAGGCCAGCGCTGAGGCCCCCAGCGCCCCGCGCGAAGAGGTGCTGCTGTGGCACATGAACTACCACCCCGACGGCGGGCAGCTGTTCTTTCCCCTGGAGGAGAAGTCCTTCGTCGTGCCGCTCGCCCTGCCCGGCGACGACCTGACGCCCGAAAAGGTGGTGGCCTTCTGGTGCGACGGCAGCCGCGGCCTCTACATCCACCCCAACATCTGGCACGAGGGGATCTTCCCGGTCACCGACGAACAGCGCTTCCTCGACCGCCAAGGCAAGGTGCATGCCCGGGTGAGCTGCGACATCGGCCAGGAGTTCGGGGTCTACCTCGCGGTGCCCTTACCGCTGAAGCCGGACTGAGCGGGCACTCAGCCGGGGGCTTTGTCGCTGCCCGCGATCCCCCGCCGGGAGTAGCTGACTTCCGCACCGCGCGCCTCAAACGCGATCTTCAGCCACTCGCCGCCGGGCGAGTACCAGAGGTCGAGATCCAGGTCGCCGCTCAGGCGATGGCGCCGGGCGACCGTGCTGCCGTCCAGGAACTCCTCGCCGAGGAAACGCGGCGTGACCTCCAGAATGCGGCCACGCTGGGTGTCGAGCAAACGGGTCTGAGCGACGGTCCGGGCATCCCAATAGCTCGTCGGGAGGATATCGCCGGCGACGCGGACTTCGCCCTCACTGCCCACCACCTGCAGGCTATCGCCCAGGGCACGGGCCGTGACCGAGTACTTTGTCCCGTCGTCGTCGGTGGTGCTGTCCAGGGACAGCAGCCGCCCGCCCTGCCAGACCTCGTGATTGCGGTGGCTGTAGGCAAAGATCGGGATGAACGCCAAGCTGACGGAAATATCGATCTCGATCTCCACCTCCAGGTGCCCGCCGGAGCGCCGAAAGGCGACCGCGTGGCGGCCGATGGAGGCGCCTTCGCGGCGGATATCGAAGGAAACCCGATGCGAATGCGGGCCGGAAACGCCGCGCGCCAGCACAGGCCCCGCGGCGAGCAAGCCGCCGGCCGACAGCAGCCCGCCGATCAGGCTCCGGCGCGACATCGCCAGGCTGCGAGAAGTCGACTGCGGCATGATGGCTCCGCCCCCAGTTGCTCCAAATACAGTGTATACGCGGCCGGGCGGCAGGTGGATCATCCGGGAACGGAAAGAAAATCGGCCTCTTAGGGCCGCACTAGGGTCCAGCCCTCCTCGTCCAGGGCCAGCAGGTGAGCAACACCGGTCTGGACGACCTCCGTCCCCTCGATGAGGGGCGGCTGAGCGCCTTC
>DAIQBR010000285.1:1873-5423 GCA_036781105.1 Kiloniellaceae bacterium | reverse complement strand
CATCAGGCCCGTCTCGAAGGACGAGGCGTCTATCCGCGGGGAAAACGCCTAAATGTAGTTCGCGACCTCTATGAGGTTGCCGTCGGGGTCGCGGAAGCAGACCGAGCGGTAGGTGCCCTCCGCGCCCGGGGCTTCGGCCGGGCCGTACTCGATCTCCACGCCGCAGCCGCGCAGGTGCTCGACGAACTTGTCGAGTGGGCCGGCCGCCACCAGGCAGAACTCCGCCGTGCCGGGAATCGGCACCGCCGCCTTGCGGACACGTTCGTTGGGGTTGGGATTGACGTTGATCTGGTGGCGGCCGAAGCGCAAAGCCACACGACCGTCGCCGAAGGGTTCCCGCGCCATGCCCAGCACCTTCTCGTAGAAGGCGCAGGTCTCGTCGACGTCGCGCACGGTAATGGCAAAATGATCCAGGCGATCCAGCCCAACGGGAATGTTGCTCATTGCAAAAACAGGTGACCTCTTGTCGTGAACTTACTCGGCCGGCACCGCCGCCGGCCCCAGTGGCCGGGCGGACGGCAGGAATAAGGTGATCAGCGTCGCGATACCGGCGATGGCTGCCAGGATGAAGTAAAGCTGGGTGAACTCTCCGCTGCGGCCCTCGACCCATGAGGCCAGCAGGATGGCCGGATTGGCGATGGCGAAGGCCAGCACGTATTTGACGCCGAAGGCGAGGCTGCGGTGGCGCGTCGGCGTGTAGCGCGCCAGCAGCATGTTCTCTGCCGGCAGCGCCGCCGAGCTGAGAATGACGGTGAAGATCGCCAGCGCGATCAGCAGCGGACTGCCGGTGGTGGCGATCAGGGCCATGACCGGAACCTGAAACAGGAAGGCGCCGAGGTAGATCGGCTTTAGGGGGAAGCGGTCGGCAAGCCAGCCGCCGGCCAACTGCATCAGGCCGCCGGCGGTGTAGACCAGCGCCACCAGCGCGCCGATGCCCAGCGCCCCCTCCCCGGCGAAGTCGCGCAGCCGCAGGTCGAACATCCTGGGCAGCGAAGCCTGGGTGGCGTGGAACAGCAGGCCCATGACAGCCATGGTCATCAGCAGCACCGCGTAGACGCGAACCATGTCGCCGCGCGATGGTGCCGGCTCCGCCACCTGGTCGCCCTCGGCCTCGCGTACCCAGCCCAGGCGCAGGGACAGCGCCAGGGCCAGGCCGGTCACCAGGCAGAGGCTGCCGGGCACGATGAAGGCCGCGCGCCAAGAGACCGCATCGATCAGCACACCGGCAACGAGGCCGGCAGAAGCGACGCCCAGCGAGCCGAAGATGCCGTTGACCGCCAGCGCCATGCCGCGGGCGCGGGCGGACTTCACCAGCCAGGCGATGCCGACGGGGTGATAGATGGCGCTGAACAGCCCGATGGCCGAGAGGCCGAGCATCAGCGCCAGCGTCGAGTTCACCAGGCCACAGACGATACCGGAGATGCCGAGGCCGATGAAGAACACGGTCATCATGCCGGAGGCCGACCAGCGGTCGCCGAGCCAGCCCGCCGGCAGCGCGGCGAGTCCGACGAGCAGGGAGCCCAGCGCCCAGAGCTTGATGAGCTCGTGGTTCGGGATGCCCCAATCGGCCTCGAGCGACAGTGCGATGACGAAATAGAACGCGGTGAAGAGGTGCATATAGGCATGGCCTAACCACGAAAACAGCAACGCCAGGCGCGCCGATGGAGCCTTCATGGCTGTGATCCCCACTCGCATTAGTAAAATCCAGTATACGGGAATTGCGGGGGAGGCAAGAGAGTGAAACACATAGCGATATCGAGGAAGCGGCACTGCCGTCGCGATTAGCCTTTCCTTTCCTTTGCCGCAGGCTGCCGGCACCCGCGGCGGCTGCCCAGATTTCGCCGCAATCTTTTCATGCGGCAGCCGCGATCGCGCCCTGCCCCGGCCCAAGTCGCCGTTCAGACTGCAGACTGGATGCGAAGCCTTGGATCTAAGTCTCAAGGAATGAGACAGAGGGAGAGCAACAGATGTGTCTTGTAATGGAATTGGCCCGGCATACAGCCGAGCAGCCTGAGTCCGCGTCGACCTCGCACGAGAGCGACACTACGGAAGTCGATCTTGATCGCCTGGTATGGGACCCGGAATACCGGGCGGCCATGCGCCCGCTGCTGCGGCACGACGCCTAGGCAGCCCCTTCCTCTCCGGAACCGGCTTCCCCTGAATTGGTTTCCTGAGTGATCCAATCGAGGAAACCGCGGCTGCCGCCGGCAAGCGGCAGCACCACGGCGCAGGGCACCTCGTAGCTGTGCATCGCCTCGACGGCGGCAACCAGCGCTTCGGCCCGCGCCGCGGTGGTCTTCAGGATGACCACCGCCTCCGATCCCTCCTCGATCGCCCCTTCCCAGCCGAAGATCGGCACCATGCCCTCGAAGACATTGGCACAGGCCGCCAGCCGGGCCTCCACCATGGCGCGGCCGATGGCGCGGGCTTCCGCAGCGTCCGCGGCGGTGACGTAAACCATACAGTGAGAGAATTCGAAGGGCATCGGTTCGAGGGACATGGGGCGGCAGGCTCTCCCGAGTCGCTTTCTGCGTCAGCCTAGCGTAGAATAGCGGCAAATACAGGGAGAGAGAGCATGGACCGGACGTCCCCCACGGCCCAGGATCTCGCCAATTCGCTTGGCAATGCAAGGCGGAAGCCTCGTCCTACCGTGACTCAGCTCGCGTGGCTCAGCCGTGGCCTCGAACAGGCCGGTGGCAAGCTGCCGCTGTTCGACCACTACGGCCAGCGCTACGACAGCCGCACCATCAAGAGCTGCATCGAGCAAGGCTGGGCAGAGCCGTGGTTCAAGAACCCGATCAAGCCGGACTGGCTGGTCTGCCGCCTCACCGATCTGGGCCGCTTCGTGGCCGACGCCGGCGAAGCCTCGGCCGAGCCCGAAGTCGACGAAGCAAACGACGACGACGCGCGCGACACCCGCATCCGCAGCCTGGTCGACGACCTCTTCGCCTGAGCGGCACGTCTTAGCCGCACTTGGCTATGCATTCGGCGTAGCCTGTCTGAGTCTGTTCATCGCCGCCCCAAGGCTGTCGCCCCGGCACTTGTTGCCGGCAAGCAGTGAGGAAGTCGCCTTTCCAAGGCACCACGGTCCTCGTCCTTCGAGACGCCTCGCTGTGCGAGGCTCCTCAGGATGAGGACCTTGTTGTTTGTGGAAACAGAGAGGAAACCAGCGTCTTAAACTCAAGCCTCATCCTGAGGAGGCCGCGCAGCGGCTGTCTCGAAGGACGAGGCGTCTGTCCGACTGCGCAGCCAAGTGCGCCGGACCGGCCTTGCTATCCTCGCGATCTAAACCGGACAGCCGTGGGACAAGCCCGAGGGAGACATCCCGTGCGGTCGGCGCTACCGAATCTGGCGGCGCCAGCGCTCGATGGTGCGCGCGACGAAGCCGTCTTCGCTGCGTTCTTCCTGCCACTCGCTGGAGAAGGAGGCCGTGTCGCTGTGCGGGCGCTTGACCTCCGGCAGGTCGTCGAAGCGGATGCGCATGGGCAGCACCACGCCCTCGCCCACCACCACGGCCTGCTGATTGCGCAGCGCCGGCAGTGCGTTCAGC
>DAIQBR010000285.1:0-1832 GCA_036781105.1 Kiloniellaceae bacterium | reverse complement strand
GAAAAGCGTGCTGCACTGGGAGAGAATGGTCTCGGAAAGCTCCGAGGGCCGCTGCGAGACGAGGCCCAGCGACAGGCCGTATTTGCGACCTTCCTTGGCGATGCGCGAGATGACGCGGCGGGTCGGATCGAAGCCGCGGCCGCTGTCGCTCGGGATGTAGCGGTGTGCCTCCTCGCAGACCAGCAGCACCGGCAGCGCCGCCGCACGCTCGCTCCACACCGCGAAGTCGAACAGCGTGCGGCACAGCAGCGACACCACGACGTCGACGATTTCCGAGGGCACGCCGGAGAGATCGAAGATGGTCAGCGGCTTGCCGTTCACCGGCACGCGGATGATGCGCGCGAGGATGTCGGGCATGGTGTCGCGCACCGAAAGGCCGGAAAACATGAAGGCATAGCGGCGGTCGGCGCGCAGGTTCTCGATGCGCGAGCGCAGGCGCAGGTAGGGTTTCGCCTGCTCGGCCTTCTGCAGCTGGCCCATCGCCGCTTCGATGTTGTGCAGCAGTGCGCTCAAGGGATAGGGCGTCGGCGTGTCCACCGTGATGTAGCGACGCTCATCCTCGTTCTCCACTGCCGAGCGCCGCGCCAGTTGAATGGCATCCTTGAGGATGAAGGACTCCGAAGAGCGCGAGTTGTCGTCCTTGCTGCACAGCACCTCGACCATTTCCTCGAAGTTGAGGAGCCAGTAGGGAAGCTGCAGGTTCTCCGGCGTCACCACCTCGGCGAGGCCGTCGAAGGCGCGGCGGTACTCGTTGTGCGGATCCAGCAGCACGACGTGACCGAAGGGATGCGCGCCGAGGATGGCATGCAGCACCGTGGCCAGCGCGCAGGACTTGCCCGAGCCGGTGGTGCCGAGAATGGCGAAGTGCTTGCCGAGCAGGTCGTCGGTGACGAGGTAGGCCGGCAGGCTCTCGTCCTGGTGCAGCGTGCCGATGCGCACGTTGGAGGCGCGCGGCCGCTTGAAGATCTGCTGCAGCTCTTCGCTCGAGATTGCGTAGATCGCCTCGCCGAGACCGGGATAGTGCGACACGCCGCGCAGCAGGTCGAAGCCGCCCGTGCCGTCGCCGGCGCCGCCCTCGGGCAGGATGTACTCGCCGAAGAGGTCGATCTCCACCACCCACTGCTCGCCGAATTCCGGCGATGGCGAGGGGTTGCCGGTGGAGAGGGTCGAGACGATGCCGAAGGCGACCGAGAGCGAGGTCGGCATCTTCACCAGCGCGCCGATCTGCACCGCCTCGTTGAGCCGCCGCGCCGAGTCCGCGTCGGGGCCGGTCGAGACCAGCGACGCGGTCACCCGCGAGCCGGTCACCGAGATGATGTGACCAACCTTCAGGCTCGCCGCGCCCTTCTCGGGGGCCGCCGCGGGGCCGTTGAACTGCTGAACCGTCTGCATATCGTCTGCCTCTGACCGGCGCGCGCCGGGGCCTGGTTCCAGGGGCCCGAATCATTGCAGACGGACGTTAAGCAAAGACAAAGGCTAGGGCCTGAGGAACTCCGCTTAAACCTCGGACATTCAAGGATTTTAAACCATAGCGGCCTAGGCTCTGCGGGGTGCCGGCCGGCTTCTCGGGGAAGCCGGGCAAGCCGGCCCGGCGGAAGGCTCAGAAATGCCCCAGACTCCTGCGATGCCTCCTGCGCTGCGCGCCCTGGCCCTGCCGGCGGTCCTGCTGCCCGCGCTCTCCCTGCTGGGCGGCTGCGAGGCCATCTACGACGATACCAAGGGCTGGGCCAACCGCCTCGAGGCCGAGGTCCTGAAGACCGCCCACGAGATGGCCGAGCCGGACCCCGAGGACTCCCCGCAGACCGCCGCCATGGCGCCCGCCGGCGCGGAGC
>DAIQBR010000284.1:3890-5449 GCA_036781105.1 Kiloniellaceae bacterium | reverse complement strand
GGCCTCCCCAGGCGGTGTCACTCGGCTGCCTTACTCGGCGGCTGTGGGCGCCTTACCGCTCCAGGCGGTGCGGTCGATGTCGAGGTCCGGGAAATCGTCCGGGTTCAGCACCGGCCGCGCGACGCCGGCTTTCAGCTGCCCGCGGAAGTCCTTCAGGATACGCAGGCAGGTCGGCATCAGCATCATGATGACGATGAGGTTCACCAGCGCCAGGATGCCCATCATCGGGTCGGAGAAGAAGAACACCGCCGTCGCGCCCGGCGCGGTGGCGCCGAGGAAGACGATGCCCATGACCACGACGCGCAGCCCGTTGATGGCCAGGGGATGCTCGGTCATGACCGACAGCGCGTTCTCCCCCAGGTAGTAGTTGTAGATGATCGAGCTGAAGGCGAAGAGCAGGATGATAAAGGTGAGGAAGTACTGGGTCCAGCCGCCGAGGTGCCAGACCAGCGACTGCTGGGTCAGCACCACGCCGTCGACCGCTTCGGCGCCCGGCACGTAGACGCCGCCGAGCAGGATGACGAAGGCGGTGCAGGAGCAGATGATGATGGTGTCGATGAAGACCGACAGCGACTGGGTGATGCCCTGGCTGATCGGGTGGCGCACGTCGGCGGTCGCCGCCACGTTGGGCGCCGAACCGAGGCCCGCTTCGTTGGAGAAGAGGCCGCGGCGCAGGCCCTGGGCCAGCGCCGCCCCCATGCCGCCGCCGACCGCTTCCTCGAAGCCGAAGGCGTTGGCGAAGATGTTGACGATGACGCCGGGCAGCTCGGCGATGTTGAGGAGGATGATGACGAAGGCCATCAGCAGGTAGGCGACCGCCATGACCGGCACGACGATGTCGGCGGCCTTGGCGATGCGGTGAATGCCGCCGAAGACGATGAAGCCGGCGACGACGGTCAGCAGGGCACCTGTCCAGATACGCGGCACCCCCAGGCTGTCCTGCGCGGCGCCGGCCACGGTGTTGCCCTGGAAGGCGTTGAAGCCGACCGCGAAGGAGGCGATCAGGCAGACCGCGTAGACGATCGCCAGCCATTTGTAGTGGGCGCCGAGGCCGTAGATGATGGAGCGTGCCGGCCCGCCGCGGAAGTCGCCGTTGGGCTCGCGCCGCTTGAAGAGCTGGGCCAGCGAGCACTCGACCAGGCTGGTCGCCATGCCGACCAGCGCGATGGCCCACATCCAGAAGACGGCGCCGGGGCCGCCCAAAGTAATGGCCACGGCGACGCCGGCGATGTTGCCGCCGCCGACCCGCCCGCCGACCGAGATCAGCAGCGCCTCGCGCGCCGAAATGGCGTTGGGGTCGGCCGACTGGTTGTCGCCCAGCAGCACGCGGAACATGCGGCCGAAGAACTGGAACTGCACGAAGCCGGTCAGGGCGGTGATGAAGATGCCGAGCACGACCAGGATGGGGATCAGCGCCCAGCCCCAGGTGAGATCGTTGATGACTCCGAAGAGGCCTTCGAGAAACGCCATGGCTACCCCCAGTGGTTTCTATTGAGCCGTGCCTGTGAGTCGAAAGTCCGCGCGAAGGCGGCCGCGGCGCGGCCGTCGCGAAGCCGGAG
>DAIQBR010000284.1:2973-3839 GCA_036781105.1 Kiloniellaceae bacterium | reverse complement strand
AACGCTAGTCACTTATCCTACCCGGGTAAACGGCTAAATCCGGGACCCGGCGCGGCGGGGGGCCGAGAGGGCGATGGTTTTCCGGCGCGGCGGGCGCTAGATTCACGGCCTTGAAGTTCAGCTCTTCGCAGCCCGGAAGGAGACTCCCGCCCATGTCCAGCGCCGCCGTCAGACTGCTTGCCGAAGGCGATCCCGCAGCCGGCATGGAACCCTCCGACGTCACCGCGCCCGAGCAGTTCACCGGCGCCGACCGCACCGAGCTGAACCACACCTTCTTCCAGACGCCGGACGAGTCGGTCCTCACCGGCGTGTGGCTCTGCGCGCCCTGCAAGGCGGTGATCGAGAGCTACCCGGTGCACGAGATGATGACGATCCTGGAAGGCGCGGTCACGGTGACCGGCGCCGACGGCAAAGCCGAGACCTTCAGGAAGGGCGACAGCTTCTTCATCGCCAAGGGCACGAAGTGCACCTGGGAGATCACCGAGACCCTGCGCAAGTTTTATATGATCGTGGGGTAGAGGGCGGTGAGACGCCTCGTCCTTCGAGACGCTTGCTGTCGCAAGCTCCTCAGGATGAGGCTTGAGTATAGTTAAGGCGTGGTTGGATTCTGAGGCATACACAAAGGCCCTCATCCTGAGGAGGCGCGTGAGCGCCGTCTCGAAGGAGGGGGGCCGTGGTGCTGGGAGAAGCTCGCTCTGGCCGCCTTGGTGACACCGTGAGTCCAAAAAGCCGCCATATTCGTGGAGCCAGAATGGGCGGGGAAGCAGATCGCCATTCAAAACGGGGGAGGCAGAGAAGATGAAACCGTCTTATAGCGGCGCGGGCCTGCTGGCCTGCGCGCTGTCGCTGGCCGCGACCCTTCAGGT
>DAIQBR010000284.1:685-2922 GCA_036781105.1 Kiloniellaceae bacterium | reverse complement strand
GCCGAGATTCACCAGGAGTCCGCGGTCTCCGGCAGCGAGGGCATCGAGCTCTCGGTGCCGCTGGACCAGGTGGACGACATCCTGAAGAGCCTGGTGGTGCGCGACCCCGCCGGGCCGGTGGTGTCCATCGGCCTGCCCGGGCGCGAGCCGCTGTCGGAGGCCTTCCGCTACCTGCCTTTCAATGAAGCCCAGCTCGCAGACCTGCCGTCGCTGCTGAAGGTGCTGCAGGGACGCCGGGTCACCGTCGAGGGGCGCGGGCAGAAGGCGAGCGGCCGCATCGTCGGCGTGCGGCGCGAGGAGGGGCCCGAAGGCGAGATCCGCCACCGCCTCTCGCTGCTCTACGACGACGGCGCCGTGGGCAACTTCGTGCTGGAGGCCATCGACGCCATCGCCTTCGACGAGCCCGAAGTGAAGGAGATGCTGTCGGCGGCGCTGGCGGCCACCCAGGAGGCGCGCGCCGCCGAGGCGCGCAACGTGGCGATCGCGCTGGCCGGCAGCGGCGAACGTTCGGTCGCGCTGTCCTACGTGGTGGCGGCGCCGGTGTGGAAGGCGGCCTACCGCCTGGTGCTGCCCGAGGGCGACGGCGCGGCGCGGCTGCAGGGCTGGGCGGTGGTCGAGAACATGACCGGGCACGACTGGGAGGGGGTGAGGCTGTCGCTCACCTCCGGGCGTCCCGTCGCGCTGCGCCAGGCGCTTTACGACAGCTACCGACTGCAGCGCCCGGAGATTCCCGTCACCGCCTTCGGCCAGGTGCTGCCGCGGCCCGACCGCGGTGCGATGGATGCGGATGTCGCGCGGCTGCGTGACGACAGCGGCGCCTCCAGGGTCCTTTATGGGCCGGCGCCGGGCTCGCAGGAGGAGTTGTCCTTCGCCTCAGCGGGATCGGGCACGTCATCGACGTATTTGCGCGCATCGCAGGAAATATCGGGCGGTAGCCAGGCTGTCGCGGCGGACGAGTCGATGACCTCGGTGCGCTTCGACTTCCCGCAGCCCATGGATGTGCCCGCCGGTCATTCGCTGACCGTGCCTTTCATCGATAGTGGGTTCAACGCGGAGCGGGTCTCGGTCTACCAGCCGGACGTTGACGAGACGCATCCCATCGCCGCCGTGCGCATCCGCAATGCCGGGGAGGCCTCGCTGCCGCCGGGCATCCTCACCTTCTACGACGGCGCCGAGGGCTATGCCGGCGACGCCCAGTTCCTCGGCGCCGGCCCGGAGGAGAGCCGCCTGCTGATGTTCGCCGTCGACCGCAAGGTGCGGGTGCTGCAGGACAGCCGCACGGCGCAGGCGCTGCGCCGGGTCAGCGTGGTGGACGGCGTGCTGCGTGCCGAGAGCGTGTTCAGGTCGGTGAAGGAGTACAGCGTTTCCGGCGCGGCCGATGGCGACCGTGCCGTGGTCATCGAACACCCGCGGCTCAACGGCTGGACGGCGACGGTGACCGGCGGCGCGCGCGAGGACACGCCGACGCACATCCGGGTGTCGGTGGATGTGCCCGCCGGCGGCACGGCCAAGGTCACCGTGGTGGACGAGCGGCCCGAGCAGAAGCTCTACGCCCTGGTCAGCATGGACAGGCGCTCGCTGGTGGAACTGTCGGGCATGATCGAGGGCGTCGACGGCGGCCTCGCCGCGGCGCTGGACGAGCTCACGGCGCTGCGCGCGCGGGCCGCCGAGGCGGAGCGCGCCGGCAGCGCCGCGGCCAAGGACCTCCACGCCATCGCCGCCGACCAGACGCGGGTGCGCTCGAACCTGTCTTCGGTGCCGCCGGAGAGCGAGCTGGCGCGCCGCTACCTGGCCCTGCTGAGCGAGCAGGAAGACCAGGTCGAGGCCGCCAAGGCCGCGCAGGCCGCCGCCACTGCGGAGCAGGAAGCCGCCGAGGCGCAGATCCGCGAGGCGGTGCGCAAGCTGTCGCAGACGTGAAGGTGCGCGCGCTGCTGAGGGACGCCTCGTCCTTCGAGACGCCTGCTGCGCAGGCTCCTCAGGATGAGGATTGAGTATAGTTTTGGTAAGACTCGTTTGGTGACAACAAACACAAGGTCCTCATCCTGAGGAGGCGCGTGAGCGCCGTCTCGAAGGACGAGGACATCTCGCTGTCGCCTACTTCTTCAGTGCCGCGATTTCTTCCAGGCTGCGGCCGGGGCGGGGGCGGTAGGCGGGCAGGGACCAGTTGAAGGTGATGGCGAGGCCGCGCACCGTGAAGGTCACCAGGACCGCGGCGGCGCCGGCCGCCAGTTCCGACT
>DAIQBR010000284.1:0-675 GCA_036781105.1 Kiloniellaceae bacterium | reverse complement strand
GCCAGCAGGACATAGCTGCAGGCACCGAGGCCCGAGGCGCTGACGTAGATCTCGCGGCGCAGGATCACCGAGGGCTCGTTGCCGATGAGGTCGCGCAGGATGCCGCCGACCGAGCCGGTGACGACGCCCATGGCGATGGCGACCAGGGCGCCGGTGCCGGCGTCGAGCCCCTTGGCGGTGCCGGCCAGGGTGACCAGCGCGAGGCCCAGGGCGTCGAACCACAGCAGCAGCTTGTAGCGCGATTCGACGAGATGCGCGGTGAAGTGCACCACCACCGCGGTGACCAGGCAGGCGACGATGTGGACCGGGTCGACCATCCAGAACACCGGGACGCCGAGCAGCAGGTCGCGCACCGTGCCGCCGCCGACGCCGGTCAGCACCGCCAGCCACATGAAGCCGACGATATCCAGGCCCTTGCGCGAGGCGACCAGCGCGCCGGAAACCGCAAAGACGACGGCCGCGGCAATGTCGACGGCCAGGAGAAGCTGGGCAGGGGCGTGCAGTTCCGGCATGACAGACCTGTCTGGTTGATGTGTCCCGGCCGCCATCTTAGCGGCAGACGCGATCTTTATGGACCCGGCGCGTGCGGTGTCGGATAAGAAGCGCCATGGAGATGATGGACTGGACCGGGATTCTGCTCGGGGCGCTGGGCCTCGCCCTGGGCGGCGTGCTGAA
>DAIQBR010000283.1:0-5458 GCA_036781105.1 Kiloniellaceae bacterium | reverse complement strand
CGATACGGTAGACTACCTGCTCGATATCCACTCCATGCAGCGCAAGCAGCCGGCGATGATGATGGCCGGTCCGCTTGCCAAGGGGCGTGAGCTGGCCAAGGCGGTGGGCCTGCCGGAGATCGTGGTGACCGATGCCGGCCACGCCGCGGGCAAGCGCATGCGCGACTACGAGGGCTTTGCCGATCCGGCGAGCCCCAAGAACGCGCTGCTGGTGGAATGTGGCCAGCATTGGGAAGCCGCCTCCGGGCCCATTGCGATTCACTCGGCGCTGCGTTTCCTGCTGGCCTACGACCTCGTCGATGCGGACTGGGCGGCCCAGGGCCTGCAAGGCCTGCAACTGCCGCAGCAGCGCTTCGTCGAAGTGACCGGCCCCGTCACCATCGCCAGCGATGCCTTCCGTTTCGTGGAGGAGTTCATGGGTCTCGAGGTTATTCCCAAGGCCGGCACGGTGATCGCTTACGACGGCGACAAGCCGGTCGAGACGCCCTACGACGACTGCGTGCTCATCATGCCGTCGCGGCGGCTCAACCCGGGTGCCTCCGCGGTGCGCCTCGGACGCTATGTCGATATGAGCTGACGCCAGGGGCATGCTCGACGCGCGCCTCAGGAAGCTCATCGATCCGCCGCTCGATTTTGCCGGGCGGCGCCTCGCGCGTCTCGGGGTTACCGCCAACAGCGTTACCTGGACCGGCTTCCTGGTTGGCTGCGGCGCCTGGGCCCTGCTGGCGCTGGGCAGCTACGGGTGGGCGCTGGCGCTGATCCTGCTGAACCGCGTCGCCGATGGGCTGGACGGCGCGGTCGCGCGCCACGGCCGCGTGAGCGACCTCGGCGGCTATCTCGATATCGTGCTCGACTTCCTGTTTTATTCCGGCGTGGTCTTCTTCTTCGCCGTGGGGCGGCCGGAAGAAACCTTGCCGGCCGCCTTCCTCATCTTCAGCTTCGTCGGCACCGGCGCCTCCTTCCTGGCCTTCGCCGCGGTGGCGGCCAAGCGCGGCATAACTACGGCGGCGCGCGGCGAGAAGTCGATCTACTATCTGGGCGGGCTCACCGAGGGCAGCGAGACCATCGCGCTGTTCGTCGCGATCTGTCTCTTCCCGCAGCACTTCGCCTGGTTCGCCTGGATCTTCGGCGCGCTGTGCTGGCTGACGACGGCGGTGCGCATCACTATGGCCATCGAGACGTTCAGGCGGTAGTCAATCAGGACCGCGTTCTGCTCCGGAGGAAATAGTGAACGACACCACCACAGCGGCGCTCCTGGCTGAGGCGGCGAAACGAGCGGCGACCTACCTGGAATGCTTGGCGGACAGAAGCGCCGGGCCGCTGCCGGGCGCGGCCGAGCGGTTGGCGCGAGAACTCGAGGGACCGCTGCCGGAGGGCCCGAGCCGCGCAGACGAGATACTAGGCTTCCTTGACGACTATGGCTCTCCCGCCACCGTCGCCAGCGCCGGCGGCCGTTATTTCGGCTTCGTGACCGGCGGTGCGCTGCCGGCGACCCTTGCTGCGCAGTACCTTGCCGCCGCCTGGGACCAGAACTCCTTCAGCTATACCTCGTCCCCGGCGATCGCCTGTTTCGAGACGGCGGCCTTGCGCTGGGCGAAGCAGGCGCTCGGCCTGCCGATGTCGGCCGAAGGCGCGCTGGTCACCGGCGCGACCCTGGCGAACTTCACCTGCCTGGCGGCGGCGCGCCACCGCGTCCTCGCCGCGCGGGACTGGGACGTTGAGCGCCAGGGGCTGTTCGGCGCGCCGCCGATTACTGTTGTGGTCGGCGAGGAGGCTCACGCCACGCTCTACAAGGTGCTCGCCATGCTGGGCCTGGGGCGCGAGCGCGTGCTGCGCGTGCCGGCCGACGACCAGGGTCGCCTGCGGGCCGACCGCCTGCCGGAAGTCGAGGGCCCGGCCATCGTCTGCCTGCAGGCCGGCAATGTGAACTCCGGCGCCTTCGATCCGGCCGAGGCAGCCATCGCCTGGGCGCGCGAATGTGGCGCCTGGGTTCACGTCGACGGCGCCTTCGGCCTCTGGGCGCTGGCCGCGCCGGAACTAGAGGCACTCGCCGCCGGCTTCTGCGGCGCCGACTCCTGGGCGACCGACGCGCACAAGTGGCTGAACGTGCCTTACGATTCGGGGATCGCCCTGGTGCGTGACGCCGAGGCGCTCGGCCGGGCGATGTCCCTGAGCGGCGCCTACCTCATGGTCACGGAGCATCGCGAGGCCATGAACGTCACCCCGGACTCTTCGCGCCGTGCCCGCGCGATCGAGGTCTGGGCGGCATTGAAATCGCTGGGGCGCTCAGGGTTTGCAGAGATGGTGAGCCGCCACTGCCGCCAGGCGCGGCGCCTGGCCGAGGGCCTGCGGGCCGGCGGCGTCGAGATCCTGAACGAGGTCGTGCTGAACCAGATCGTCGCCGCTTTCGGTGAAGATGCGCGGACGCAGCGCGTCATTGCGGCGGTGCAGGATGGCGGTGTCTGCTGGTGCGGCGGCACCACCTGGAAGGGCCGCGCCGCCATGCGCATCAGCGTCTCTTCCTGCGCCACCACCGACGACGACATCGAGCGGTCGATCACGGCGATCCTCGACGCGCAGAACGCGGTGTGAACCGTTTCAGTCTGCGGCCCATCCTTCGAGACGCGATCCTGTGGATCGCTCCTCAGGATGAGGTCGAAGTTTAGAACTCAAGCCTCATCCTGAGGAGCCGCCGCAGGCGGCGTCTCGAAGGACGAGGCGTCTCATCGTTTCGGCCAGGCCCAGGCGGGCGCTTCCACGCCGGGCACGATGGTCTCACCGAGCTGCTTTTCCAGGGTGAAGACGCGGCTTTCCGCGACATCGCCGAGCGCTTCGACGAGGCGTTCGGCGTGGGAGACCACGATGATCTGGGAGCGCCGCGCGGCATCGGCGATCAGGCGGCCCAGCGGCGCCAGCAGGTCGGGGTGCAGGCTGGTTTCCGGCTCGTTCAGCACCATGAGGGCCGGCGGCCGCGGCGTCATGAGGGCCGCCACCAATAGCAGGTAGCGAAGGGTGCCGTCGGACAGTTCGGCGACACGCAGCGGCCGCAGCAGGCCGTGCTGTTGCATGGTGACCTCGAAGAGCCCGCTTTCCGTCGAGATACCCAGCTCGCAGCCGGGAAAGGCGTCCTCGACGGCATCCTGCAGGGCGGCCGGGTTGCCGATCTCACGGATGGTCTGCAGTGCCGCGGCGACGTCGGCGCCGTCGGAAGCGAGGACCGGCGTGCGGGTACCGACCTGGGGTCGCCGGGCCGGTGCTTCGGCATCACTGCGGAAGTGGTCGTAGAAGCGCCAGCTGCGCATGCGCTCGCGCAGAGCCAATAGCTCCGGCGCGCCGCGTGGGTCGGCCGCATGGGTCATCATGCTGTCGAAAGGGGCCAGGTCGCTGATGACGGTCGCCCGCTTGCCCTGTTCGTCGAGAATCTGGACGCCGCAGCCGCCGCGCGAAGCGATGAGGTTGCTGCGTTTCAACATCTCGCCGATCCACACGGTCTCGGTTTTGATCTCCGGGTCTTTGTCGAAAAGCGAGGGGACTTTTACCCCATGGTCGAAAAATTTGCTGTCTTTGACGGGAAGTCCCAGATCGATGGCGTAGCCGTAGTCCTCCGAGGCGAAGCCGAGCTTCAGGCTCACCGTGTCCTTGCGTCTGGTGTCCTGCACGGGGGCGTCGCCGGCCTTCATCGCACGCGAGAACTGCTCCGGTCCGGCCCAGAGCGTCGAGCCGAGGCCGCCTTCGGCGGCCAGGGACTGCACGATACGGCCCTGTGCCGCTTCGCCGAGCAGGCGCAGGGCGCGGTAGAAGCTCGACTTGCCGCTGCCGTTCGGCCCGGTGACCACGTTCAGCCGCTCCAGCGGCAGAATGAGCTCGCGCAGCGAGCGGTACCCGGCGACGGCGAGGGTGAGGATCATGGCTCAGAGATAGCGGCGGGTGCGCCGCCTGCCAAGCCCATGGCCTGTTTAGCAGCAGGCAAGGAAAAGGCCCGCCGGCGTGAACCGGCGGGCCTGTTGTTCGGATCGTTTTCGAGGTCTATTCGGCTGCGGCAGACGCCTTTTCGTCCTCGGCCACCGGGTGGTTGGCCATCAGTTCCAGCGCCTTCACCATGCCGGAGTGGTCCCAGCCGGCGCCGCCGTTGGCGGCACAGGCATTGAACAGCTCCTGCGCCGTTGCCGTGTTGGGCAGGGAGACCCCCAGCGCCTTGGCGCCCTGCAGGGCGAGGTTCAGGTCCTTCTGGTGCAGCTCGATGCGGAAGCCCGGATTGAAGGTGCGCTTGATCATGCGCTCGCCGTGCACCTCGAGAATACGCGAGGAGGCGAGGCCGCCCATCAGGGCCTGGCGCACCTTGGCCGGGTCGGCGCCGGCCTTGGAGGCGAAGACCAGGGCCTCGGCGACGGCCTCGATGGTCAGAGCGACGACGATCTGGTTGGCCACCTTGGTGGTCTGACCCACACCATTCGGGCCCACCAGCGTGATATTCTTGCCCATCAGCGCGAAGATCGGCTTGGCCTTTTCGAAGGCGGCGTCGCTGCCGCCGACCATGATGGTGAGCGAGGCCGCCTTGGCGCCGACCTCGCCGCCGGAGACCGGCGCGTCCAGGTAGTCGCAGCCCAGCTTGTTGATCTTCTCGGCGAAGACCTTGGTCTCGATCGGCGAGATCGAGCTCATGTCGATCACCAGCTTGCCCTTGGAGAGGCCTTCGGCGACGCCGTTCTCGCCGAAGAGCACCTCCTGGACCTGCGGGGTATCCGGCACCATGGTGATGATGACTTCGGCGGCGGCGGCAACCTCCTTGCCGGTCTTCACGACCTTCAGACCCTTCTTGGTCAGCTCGTCCGGTGCCGGCTTGCGGTGCACGCAGCTGATGACCTCGTGGCCGCCGTCCAGCAGGTGGCCAACCATGGGCGCGCCCATGATGCCGAGGCCGATGAATCCGATCTTTGCCATGACTTTCCGTTCCTTTCGCTTTTCTTTTTCGTCTTTCGTCCCCGGGGGCGCAGCTTACTCCGCCGCGGCGCTGGCGTTCTGATAGCCGTGCAGCCAGCCGAGGCCCGCCGAGGTGCCTGCCTTGGGCTTGTACTCGCAGCCGATCCAGCCGTTGTAGCCCATGCGGTCGATGGCGTCGAAGACGAAGGGATAGTTGATCTCGCCGGTGCCCGGCTCGTTGCGGCCGGGATTGTCGGCCAGCTGCATGTGGGCGATCTTGGCGAGGTTCTTCTCCATGGTGCGCACCAGGTCGCCTTCCATGATCTGCATGTGATAGATGTCGTACTGGAAGTAGAGGTTGTCCGACCCCACGGTCTCGATCACGGCCAGGGCCTGCGCCGAGGTGGAGAGGTAGAAGCCGGGGATGTCGATGGTGTTGATCGCCTCGATCAGCAGCTTGATTCCGGCTTCCTCGGTTTTCTTCGCGGCAAATCTCAGGTTCTCGACGTAAGTCTCGGCGATGTTGTCCGGATCGACG
>DAIQBR010000282.1:5053-5459 GCA_036781105.1 Kiloniellaceae bacterium | reverse complement strand
GGCGACGCCTTCGAGCGCTCCCTGATGCCGCGGCCCGGCGTGCAGTTTCCGCCGGCGCTGGCCTTCGACGAGGCCGACCGGCTGATGGCCGGCTTCGGCATCACCACGGCGCTGCACGGCGTCACCTATTCCTGGGAGCCGGGCCTGCGCGGCCGCGACAATTTCCTGGCCCTGGCCGGCACGCTGCGTGCCCTGCGCGGCCGCCTGCGCTGCGACACCCATCTGCACCTGCGCTTCGAGGTGCAGAACCACGACGGCCTCGACGACGTGGCGCCGCTGATCGCCGACGGCACCATCGGCGTGGTCGCCTTCAACGATCACTTCGCCGGCACGCGCAAAGACCTGGAGCGGCCCGAGAAGGCCGCGGAGTACGCCGGACGCAGCGGCCTGACCCTGGCCGACTTCC
>DAIQBR010000282.1:0-5036 GCA_036781105.1 Kiloniellaceae bacterium | reverse complement strand
GGCGAGGTCGAGGCGACCGTCGCCGCGCTCGCCGCCCTGGCCGCGCGGGCCGGCGTGCCGCTGCTCAGCCACGACGACGCCGATCTCGCGACGCGGGCGCGCTACCGCGCGCTGGGCGCGCGCATCGCCGAGTTCCCGCTGGCCCGCGATGTCGCCGCCGACGCCCGGGCCTGCGGCGAGCACGTCGTCATGGGCGGGCCCAACGTGCTGCGCGGCGGCAGCCACAAGAAGGGCAATCCTTCGGCCGCCGAGGTGGCCGGCGCCGGCATCTGCAGCGTGCTGACCTCGGACTACTACTACCCCGCGCCGCTGCACGCCGCCTTCCGCCTCGCCCATGATGGCGTGCTGCCGCTCGAGCAGGCCTGGGATCTGGTTGCCGCCAACCCGGCCGCGGCCCTCGGCCTCGCCGACCGCGGCCGCATCCAGGCCGGCCGCCGCGCCGACCTGCTGCTGGTCGACCCGGGACCGGGCGAAGCACCCCAGCCGAGCGTGGTCGCCACCCTGGTCGCGGGCCGCCGCGCCTTCGTCTCGACCTAGGCAGGTGAGGGGAGGGCCGCCCGCGCTAGGCGCTGGCGGTTTCGAACAGGCCGATGGCGTGCAGCAGGTCCTGCACTTCGCGGCGGGCGGCGGCGTGGCTCGCGGACTCGCCTCTACCACCTTTTCCCGGGCCACCTTTCCCCGGGCCGCCGTTCTCCGGCAGGTCCAGTGCCGTCAGGCCCTTCATGAAGAGTTCGCGGAACACCACGCGCTCGCTCACCCCGGGGGCGATGCGGAAGCCGATGCGCTTGGCGAGCAGCGCCAGCAGGTCGGAGATCTCGCGCATGTTGCGCGCCTCGATGTGGGCCAGGCGGTTGCGCAGCACGACCCAGTCGATCGGCGGGCGCCCGGCGACGACGCGCTGGTTGTTCTGCTCCCACACCAGCTGGCTGTAGATGCTGGGCGCCTCCACCTCGCGGCGCTCGCGGTTGATGTGGGCCAGCACCTCGATGTCGAGGAAGCTGTCGTTCAGCGGCGTCACCAGGGTGTCGGCGCGGTTGTGGCCCAGGCGGCAGAGGTAGGAGTCGCTGCCCGGCGTGTCGACGACGATGAAGTGGCAGTCCGCGAGGTCGTCGAAGGCGTCCTGCAGGCGTCCCGCCTCGTCGGCCTCGGCGGCCGGCGGCTCGCTGGCGGTGGAGCGCAGGATGGCGCGATGCTTGGAAAGCTCCAGCGGCCGGCCCGTGCGTTCGGCGTGCAGTGCACGGTTGCGGAAGAACGCGGAGAAGGTGCCCTGGCGCGCGTCGAGGTCGATGGTGCCGACGCGAAAGCCCAGCTTCATCAGCGCCACGGAAAGGTGGATCGCCGTGGTCGACTTGCCGGTGCCACCCTTTTCGCTGCCGACCACAATGACGTAGGGCACCGACTCTTCCGGTCGATGGCTCTCGCGATGCATAGCGATGACGGTTCCCTCTACGCTCTCCCGGCCGGCATTCTGGTGCCGGCTTGTTATTGCCTGGACGCCGCTCAGCGCAGCCACGCGGAGGCAACGCCCACCTTGCCGTGGTTCACGCAGCCGCTAGAACAGAACGGTCCAGTTTTCCGCTTCCCGCGCCGTGCCGCCGGCGGCGGAGAGCCTGCGCAGCTGTTCGGGATCGGTCGCGGGCGGGTCTTCCGGCCCATCGTCATTCACGTCGTCGTCGGAGTCTTCCGGGGAACCCTCGGCGACCGGATAGGCTTCGGCCGCGGCGAGGATGCCCTTCAGGCCGGCCAGCCGGCGCGCCAGGATCTCCGTCCTGGCCCAGGCGACGTACTCCTCACCACCGGACGATTTGTGTACGGCTGCCCAGAGGCCGCGGCGCTCGGAGCGCATCACGAAAGCGATGTTCTCGCCCTCGATGCCGCTGTCGAGCGACTGCGTGTAGGGCGCCACCTTGCCCTCCCAGATCTCGGAGATGACGTTCCAGGAGAAGCCTTCGTTGACCAGCAGTTCCATCATGATCTGGTCGAACTCGCCCCGCGCCAATTCCAGGGCATAGCTGATCATGCAGTCCAGTTCCTGGCTGCCGGCGGGCGCAGATTCCAAGGCCGACACCACGCGCCGAATGATGCCGTCTTTACGTTTGTGTTCGCTCATCGACCCCCGTCCCTGAGCAGCACAACGATACTACTGATTTTGACGGGGAAGAGAAGCGCGCCAGGGTCGCTCTCGACAAAAAATAGAACGCGTTATGGTTAACATCGCGCCACTTCGCCACGTGTGGTAGCCGTCGCGGCATCCTATGAGCCGGTGACGCGATTATGCCTACTTTTGTGTGGTGAAGCCGGGCCGGCTAGCCGCTGGAAGCGCCGGTCTCCTTGCCGCCGTGCGCGGCCGACCAGGTCTCCGGGTCCTGCAGGAAGTGGCGCACTTCCTGGACCTGTGCCGGCGCCAGGTAGCCGCAGTCCTCGGCCGCCGCCAGGGCGTCCCACCAGGTCGCCAGGGCGTGCAGCTTCACGCCGCGCTCGGCCAGCGCGGCGACGCCCTCCGGGAAGATGCCGTAGTGGAAGATCACGAAGGTATGCGCGATCTCGCCGCCGGCGTTGCGGATGGCGTCGACGAAATTCAGCTTGGAGCCGCCGTCGGTGGCGAGGTCCTCGACCAGCAGCACGCGGGCGCCTTCGGGAAGATATCCCTCGATCTGGGCGTCGCGTCCGAATCCCTTCGGCTTCTTGCGCACGTAGAGCATCGGCAGGCCGAGTCGCTCGGCGATCCAGGCGGCGAAGGGAATGCCCGCGGTCTCGCCGCCGGCGATGCAGTCGAAGGCCTCGTAGCCGGCCTGGCGCTGGATCACGTCGCAGGCGAAGTCCATCAGCTGCGCGCGGGCGCGCGGGAAGGAGATGATCTTGCGGCAGTCGACGTAGACCGGGCTGGCCCGGCCCGAGGTGAAGATGAAGGGCTCGTCGGGGCGGAACAGCACCGCCTCGATCTCCAGCAGGATGCGGGCGGTGATATCGGCGATCTCGCCGGGCGCGGCGGCGGCAATGGGCTGCATGACGGGTCCCTCTATCTGGAGTCCGCCCTGTTTATCGCCAAAGCGCCGCCAAGACAACGCGGCGGGCAGGGCGGCGCGGGGCGGCCGGGCCGAGAAGTCTGCGAATTCAGGCCCGCGGTTCGCGGATGAGGCTGTGCAGCGGCCACTGTACTGTGACGGCGGCACCCTCGCCGCAGTCAGGTGGCCCCGATGGTCTGCTCTGGCATTTTGACCGGGCCTGAGGGGCGACATGAAGAGAGGCGGCTCATGACCCTTTCCAGAAGTTGCCAGGACTGGAAGTCGTAGCGTTGTGCTCGAAAGCTGGAAGTTGCAGGTTCAGAACTCACCTGGATGAGATCACAATGCGACCCGGACGGTCGTATCCTGGAGCCAAGCGTTCCAAGCGCCGCTGGCTCAATGCCGATGAAAAAGTGTAGATTTGAAAACATAAACGAATGGCCGGCTTGAAACGGCCACTGTTGGGAGGGAGAAATGCTAGGCGAAGGGCGGCCGGGGCGGCTGGGATTGCCGTCCGGTGGCGCGGATTCTCTTGATCGCCGACAACTGCTTGCCGGCCTGGCCGGCGCCGGCGCCCTGACCCTGTTTGCGGGCCGGTCGCTGGCCGAGGCGCGCGAGGTGCGCTTCGGCCTCACGCCGGTCTTCCTTACCTCCGATCTGGAACTCCTGACCCAGCTCAAGACCTACCTCTCGGGCGCCCTGGACCGCCCTGTCAGTCTGGTGACCCGGCGGACCTACCAGGAAATCACGGCCCTGCTGCTCTCCGGCCAACTCGATGCCGCCTGGATCTGTGGCTATCCCTTCATCCAGTACCGCGATCGGCTGTCCCTCGTGGCGGTTCCGGTGTGGCGCGGCAGGCCGCTCTACCAGTCCTATCTCATCGTCGACCGCGACCGGCAGGTGGCGGACATCCGTGATCTGCGGGGGGACATCCACGCCTTCTCCGACCCCGACAGCAACTCCGGTCACCTGGTGACCCAGGCGGCTCTGGCAGAGCTGCGGGAGACACCGGAAAGTTTCTTCGGCAAGACCTTCTTCACCTACTCCCACCGCAACGTCGTGCGGGCGGTCGCTTCCGGCCTGGCGGCGAGCGGCAGCGTCGACGGCTACGTTTGGGAGGTCATGTCGGATCTCGAACCTGAGCTGACGGGCAAGACCCGCGTTGTGCGCAAGTCGGAGTGGCTCGGTTTTCCGCCGGTGGCCTGCGCCAAGGCTGCCGAGCACACGGCTGTCGCCACCGATATCCGCCGGGCACTGGTCGCGATGGGCGAAAACCCGGCAGGCCGCAAGGTGCTCGACCTGTTGCGCCTCGACGGTTTCACGCCCGGCGATGCCGGCCTCTTCGACGGCATCGCGCACAACTATGATCTCGTGCGGAGCCTCGGATGAAGGCACTCCTGTATCGCCTGCGGGCTCTGCCCGTCACCGTCAAGGTGCCGCTGATGGTGGCGCTGCTGATGGTTGTGGTCAGTGTCATCCTGTCGAACCAGGTTCTGATCCGGCTGTCGGCGACCCAGGAGCGCCATCTCGAGGAACTGACTGGCGCCTATCTCGACGGCCTCTCCGCCGCCGTCGTCCCTCATGTGCTGCGCGAAGACATCTGGGAGATCTTCGACCAGCTGGACCGCACGCGGCATGCCTACGTCGGGGTGAGCGCCGTCAACACCATTGTCGCTGAGCTGGACGGCACCATCCTCTCCGCATCGGACCCGCATCTCTTTCCCACGCAATCGGCCGTTCCCGAAGCGATCAAGGACCGTCTCTCCGGGGACTCGAGCCTTGCCCTTGACGAGGACAGCGGCCGGGCCTTCGTCCGGCGGGCCTTGTCCTACCAGGATCTGCCGGTCGGCTGGATCTACAGCGAGATCGATATCCGCGACCTGCTTGCCGAGCGGCGCGAGGTGCTGGCGGCGCTGGTCTTCACCAATATAGTGCTGACGTTGCTGTTGGCGGGCGCCGGCTACCTGGTTGTCCGGCGTATGATTCGACCCATCGACACTCTCGCGGAGCACCTTGACCGGGGGCGTGGCG
>DAIQBR010000281.1:3836-5465 GCA_036781105.1 Kiloniellaceae bacterium | reverse complement strand
GCCAGGCCTCGATGCGGTCGCAGAGGCTGGGGCGCTTCTCCGCCGCCTGCAGGGCGGCGCGGTCGGTCTCGCTGAGGCGCGCGTCGAAGGGCCGTGCCTCGAAGCCGACGCGATCCGCGCGGCGCAGGCCCAGGCCGATCTCGATGAGGCGGAACTGCAGCGACTGGAAGCCCGAGGAGGGAAACAAGAGGTCGCGGAACTCCAGGAAGTCCAGCGGCGTCATGGTTTCCAGGATATCGAGCTGGCCGATCAGCAGCTTCACGATGCGCTCGATGCGCTCCAGCGCGGCGACCACGCGGCCGATGTCGCGGTCGTCCAGACTCTCGGCGGCGAAGATGGCGTCGATGCGCGCCATCTCGTGGAGGATCTGCTTGAACCACAGCTCGTAGGCCTGGTGCACGACGATGAACAGCATCTCGTCGTGGGCCGGCGTGCCCTGCTTCGCGCTCTCCGGCGCCTGGGCCGAGAGCAGGCGGTCGAGCTGCAGGTAGTCGGCGTAATAGAGCGGCGGCTTGGCGTTCTTCTCGCTCACGACTCGGATCCTCCTCCCGCGGAAGCGGGCCTAGAGCGAAGCGCAAAAAAGAGGGCCGATCAAGCGAGGCGGAACAGAACCTGGGCGACCGGCGGCAGGTGGGCGGTGATGAGCGTCCAGGACTTGCCGCCGTCGCGGCCGACCCAGAGGGCGCCGGTGGTGGAGCCCATCGCCAGCGTCTCGCCGTCGGCGTCCACGTCGAGGGCGTGGCGGTAGACCAGGTCGTAGGCGTCCTCCTGCGGCAGGCCGTTCGACAGGCTTTCGAAGGTCGCGCCGCCGTCGCGGGTGCGGGTGACGACGAGGCGCCCGTCGACCGGCACGCGGCATTCGTCCTTCACCGCCGGCACGAACCACGCGGTCTTGGGATCATTCGGGTGCACGGCGACGGCGAAGCCGAAGGTCGACGGCCCGGCTTGCTTGATTTCCACGAAATGCCGCCCGCCGTCATCGGAGCGGAAGATGCCGCAGTGGTGCTGGCACCAGACGGTGTCCGGCGCGGCAGGACAAACAGCCAGACGGTGCGGGTCCTGGATCGTCGGGTCGTCCTGCCGGTCCGGCGGCATGTAGGTGGCGGCCAGGCCCTTGCCGCCGACGGTCCAGCTCTCGCCGCCGTCCTCGCTGCGCCACACGCCGCCGCAGGAGATGGCGATGACCAGCTTCCTGCTGTCGCGCGGATCGACGCAGATGGAATGAATGCCCGGATCGTCGTAGCCGCCGCCGAACCACTCCGGGCGCGAAGGCTGCTGCCAGAGGCTCTCCACCAGGTGCCAGGTCTCGCCGCGGTCGTCGGAGCGGAACAGCGCGCCGGGGATGGTCCCGGCCCAGAGCCGCCCCGGCTGGTCCGCGCCGCCGGCGGTGAGGCTCCAGATCAGCGTCACACTGGCCGCCGTGTCGCTGGCACTGTCGGGCTTCAGGCCCACCGGAAAAGCGGGCGCCGGCAATTCGGTCCAGGTCCTGCCGCCGTTGTCGGAGCGGTGCAGCTTGGCGCCGAAGTGACCGAGGTTGAGGGCGGCGTAGAGCGCGCCGTCGCGCGGATCCTGCAGCAGCGCCGAGACCGGGTCGCCGAGAAAGCCGAGGCTGCGCGGCCGCCCGGCACC
>DAIQBR010000281.1:0-3787 GCA_036781105.1 Kiloniellaceae bacterium | reverse complement strand
TCTTCAGCCATGATCCCTACCCTTCGGACCGTTATCCGCCTGCCCTGTCAGCCACCTGAAAGTGCCTGGAAGACGAAAACCTCGTCGTCGGTGCCGACGGCGTCGCTGAGGCCGTCGCGGTCGGCAATCATGGCCGCGTTCACAAAGAGATTCACATGGCGCCTGAGGCGGCCCTGGTCGTCGACGATGTAGGAGCGCAGCATCGGCTTCTGCGCGAAGACCGCCTCCAGAACCTCACCCGCCGTCGCGCCGCCGACCTCGAGCGTGGGCACATCGAGGTGGCGCTGCAGGTTGGCGGTAAAGGTGACGCGGGCCATGGGACGCCAGCCTGCATCCGGAAAGCGCCGAATTCAATTGCCAACAAACTGACAATGAAGGCGCTTTTGGGGGCGCGTCAGGCCTGCCCTTCGGCGACGCGCAGCAGGTAGTCGCCGTAGTCGTTCTTGCGCAGCGGCTCGGCCAGCGCCTTCAGCTGCTCGGCGGTGATGAAGCCCTTGCGGAAGGCGACCTCCTCGACGCAGGCGATCTTCAGGCCCTGGCGATGCTCGATGGTCTGCACGAACTGGGCGGCGTCGATCAGGCTGTCGTGGGTGCCGGTGTCGAGCCAGGCATAGCCGCGCCCCAGGCGCACCACCTGCAGCTGCCCGGCCTCCAGGTAGCGGCGGTTCAGGTCGGTGATCTCCAGTTCGCCGCGCGCCGAGGGCTTCAGGTCGGCGGCGATGTCGCAGACCTGCTCGTCGTAGAAGTAGAGGCCGGTCACGGCGAAGCGAGACTTCGGCCGGCGCGGCTTCTCCTCCAGGCTGATCGCCTTGCCCGCCGCGTCGAACTCCACCACGCCGTAGCGCTCGGGATCGGAGACCTGGTAGCCGAAGACCGTGGCGCCGCGCTGCAGGCCAGCCGCGCGCATCAGCACGTCCTGCAGACCCTGGCCGTAGAAGATGTTGTCGCCGAGGATGAGGCAGCTCTTGTCGGCGCCGATGAAGTCGCGGCCGATGAGGAAGGCCTGGGCGAGGCCCTCGGGCTTCGGCTGCTGGGCGAAGGTCAGGTTGATGCCCCAGCGCCGGCCGTCGCCCAGCAGGTTGTGAAACAGGTGCGCCTCGTGCGGCGTGGTGATGATGAGGATGTCGCGGATGCCCGCCATCATCAGCACCGAGAGGGGGTAGTAGATCATCGGCTTGTCGTAGACCGGCAGCAGCTGCTTGCTGACCGCCAGGGTCACCGGGTGCAGCCGCGTGCCGGCACCGCCGGCCAGAATAAGCCCCTTCATACGCCCCCCTCCTGCACCGCGGGCCCGCTCAGCGCCTTCACGACGTCGCCGAGCCCGGCGCGCCAGTCGATCGGCGCCTGGCCGAAAGTGGCCTGAAACAGGCTGGAATCCAACGTTGAATCCGCCGGGCGCAGCGCCGCCGTGGGATAGTCCGCGGTGTCGATGGCGGCCAGCTTGGGCCGCGGCCGTCCGGTGACCTCGCGCTGGGCGGCGAAGATCGCCTGGGCAAAGCCGTGCCAGGAGGTGCGCTCCTCGCCGGCGCAGTGATAGGTGCCGCAAGCCGGCTGCGCCGCCGCCGCGAGGGCGCGCTCGGCCAGCGCGGCCGCCGGCGTCGGACAGCCGAACTGGTCGGCGACGATGGCGAGTTCCTCGCGCTCGCCGCCGAGGCGCAGCATTGTCTTCACGAAGTTGGCGCCCGCGGCGCCGAAGACCCAGGAAGCACGCAAGATGACATGGTCCGCGCAGGCCGCGCGTACCGCCGCCTCGCCGGCTTCCTTGCTGGCGCCGTAGACGTTCAGCGGGTGCACCGGATCGTCTTCGACGTAAGGCGCCCCCTTCAAGCCGTCGAAGACATAGTCGGTGGAAATGTGGATCAGCCGCGAGCCGGTGTCGTGGCAGGCCTTGGCGAGGTGGCCGGCGCCGTCGCGGTTAACCGCGAAGGCGAGATCGGGTTCGCTCTCGGCGCGGTCGACCGCGGTGTAGCCGGCCGCGTTAATGACGGCGGCAAAACCGGCGCCGACGGCCTCGCGCACCTGCTGCGGCCGCGTGATGTCGAGCTGCGCCCGGCCGAGCGCCGTGAGGGTGAGGCCGCGCGCGGCGGCCAGGCGGCGCACCTCCTGCCCCAACTGCCCCTCGGCACCGAGCAGCAACAAAGTCTCCGTCACGGCCTAACCCGCCTTCTGGTTCTTCGACAGGCCGAGACGTTCGCCCTGGTAGCGCCGCGCCAGGATGCCGCGCCACCAGTCCTCGTGGTCGAGATACCAGGCGACGGTCTTCTTCAGGCCGGAGGCGAAGGTCTCCTGCGGCGCCCAGCCGAGCTCTCGCCTGATCTTCGCGCAGTCGACCGCGTAGCGCAGGTCGTGGCCGGGACGGTCGGTGACGAAGGTGATGAGATCGCGCCGCGAGGCGTTCGTCTTGCCCGGGCGCAGCTCGTCGACGAGGTCGCAGATCATGCCGACGACGTCGATATTCTTCAGTTCGCTGTCGCCGCCGACGTTGTAGGTCTCGCCGATGCGTCCCTGCGTCAGGACGGCGACCAGCGCGGCGGCGTGGTCCTCGACGTGCAGCCAGTCGCGCACGTTCTCGCCCTTGCCGTAGACCGGCAGCGGCTTGCCCTCCAGCGCGTTGATGATCATCAGCGGGATCAGCTTCTCGGGAAACTGGTAGAGCCCGTAGTTATTGGAGCAGTTGCTGGTGACCACCGGCAGGCCATAGGTCTGGTGCCAGGCACGCACGAAGTGGTCGGAGGCCGCCTTGCTCGCCGAATAGGGCGAGTTGGGGCGATAGGGCGTCTCCTCGGTGAAATGCCCCTCGGCGCCCAGCGCGCCGAAGACCTCGTCGGTGGAGATGTGGTGGAAGCGGAAACCCTTCCGCGCCGCGCCCTCCAGCTCGCCCCAGTAGGCAGCCGCGACGTCGAGCAGGCGGCAGGTGCCGACCACGTTGGTCTGGATGAAGGCGGCGGCATCGTCGATCGAACGGTCGACATGGGATTCCGCGGCGAGGTGCATGACGGCATCCGGGCGATGCGCCGCAAAGACCTCGCGCAGCGCCGGGCCGTCGCAGATGTCGACCTTCTCGAAGGCATAGGCGGGGCTCGCCGCCGCGTCCTCCAGGGCCTCCGGGGTCGCCGCGTAGGTCAGCTTGTCGACGTTCACCACCGCCTCGCCCCGGGCGATCAGGCGGCGGATCACCGCCGATCCGATGAAGCCGGCGCCGCCGGTCACCAGAATTTTCATGGAGCCCCCTTAACCCGGACTTCTCATGCCGGCTCCGGAAAACCGGCTAAGACCCTTTACCATATTGGAAAACCCTTGATAAATCCCTTAGCCGCGGCCAGGACGTGTCGCGCTCGGAGAGGACCGCGCCGGCGCCCTCGGGCCAGTCGATGGCGAGCTCCGGGTCGTCCCAGGCCAGGCCCTGCTCGGCCTCCGGCGCGTAGAAGTCGCTCACCTTGTAGAGCACCTCGGTAGCTGGCTCCAGGGTGCAGAAGCCGTGCGCAAAGCCGGTGGGAACGTAGATCTGGTTCCAGGCCGCGGCCGAGATCACCGCGCTGACGTGGCGGCCATAGGTGGGCGAGCCGTGGCGCAGATCCACCGCCACGTCGAAGACGGCACCGCGCACCACCCGCAGCAGCTTGGCCTGGGCATGCGGCGGCACCTGGAAGTGCAGGCCGCGCAGCGTGCCCGGTTCGGCGGAGAGCGAGTGGTTGTCCTGCACGAAGTCGACCGCGATGCCCGCCTCGGCAAAGGCCCGCTTGCTGTAGGTCTCGGAGAAGAAGCCGCGGTGGTCGCCGTGCTTGCG
>DAIQBR010000280.1:993-5492 GCA_036781105.1 Kiloniellaceae bacterium | reverse complement strand
CTGTCGAACTGGTCCCAGGCGTCGTCGACGGCATCGACCTTGGTGTTGTTCGGCCGATGCAGCTCGCCCTCGAGCTGCAGATTGTAGGGCGGGTCGGCAAAGACCATGTCGACCGAGGCCTCCGGCATGGCCTCCATCAACGCGATGCAGTCGCCCTGCTTGACCACATCCTTCTGCACCAGGCTGTTCCCCTGCTCCAAGCTGCACCGTCCCCGAGCCGGCGCGAAGCGGGCATCCTGAGTCAAGCGGAGTCGCCCGTCAAGCCCTTTGGCATCAAGAGTCTGAGGGGACTCAAGATGTTACGAGGCTTGCTTAAGACGCCTTCGAGAGAGCTTCGCGGATCGGCCGGAAGGAGCGGCGGTGCAGCGGGGTGACGCCGAGACGGGCGATGCCCTGGCGGTGCTCGGCCGTGCCGTAGCCCTGGTTGCGCTCCCAGCCGTAGCCGGGGAAGTCGCGGGCGAGGGCCGCCATGGTGCGGTCGCGGCTCACCTTGGCGACGACGGAGGCGGCGGCGATGCTGAGGGAACGGCCGTCGCCGCGTACCACGGCCTGGGCCGGGCAGGCCAGGCGCGGCAGCTTGTTGCCGTCCACCAGGGCCATGTCGACGCTGCGCTGCGGATCGCCGGAGCGCAGCGCGTCGGTGAGCGCGGCGGCGGCACGCTGCATGGCGAGCAGCGAGGCCTGCAGGATGTTCATGGTGTCGATTTCGGCAACGTCGGCTTCGCCGACACCGAGCACCGCACAGCCGCTGGCCTTGTCTCTGAGTGCGGCGAAGAGGGTTTCGCGCTGCGCCGGGGTCAGCTTCTTGGAATCATCCAGGCGCCGCGCCAGGGCTGGATCCAGGCGTGCGGGGTCCAGCCACACGGCGGCGGCGACTACCGGTCCGGCCCAGGGGCCGCGCCCGGCTTCGTCGATGCCGATGACGGTACGCCCCCTGTCTTGCCCCAGTTCCACTTCCAGCACGAAATCCGGCACGGCTTCGCGTCCCTCTGCGACTTTTCCGATTGCGCCCCTAGTCCGCCGAAGGCTCTTCACGGGCTTCCTGGTCGGCTTTCGCCTTGGGTCGGCGCCAACCCGACATCCAGGCGGAGATCGCGCCGCGCGAGCGCCCGAGCGCCAGAGCCTCGGGTCCGACCGTGAGGCGCAGCGTCTCGCGCCCCGAGGTGATGCCCAGCAGGGCGATGCGGTGCAGCCGGCGCGCCGCCTCCAGCCAGACCGGACTGACCATTAGCGACAGCACGGTGACCGCCACCAGCAGGCGGTGACTTTCCCAATCGACGGCGGCAACCGCAAGCCCCTGGGCGGCCAGGATGAAGGAGAATTCACCGAGCTGGGCCAGCAGCACCGATGACAGGAAGGCGCGCGGCCAGGTCTCGCCGAGGGCGCGCAGCAGGCCGATGTTCAGGCCGGTCTTCAGAACGGCGACGAAGAACACCAGCATCACCACGATGCCGAGATTGGCCCAGATGTACTGGATGTCGATCAGCAGGCCGATGGTGAGGAAGAACACCATCAGAAGCACCGCCTGGATCGGCTCGGTGTAGTGGATCATGGCGCGGCGGATCGTCGAGTTGCCGATGACCAGGCCGGCGAGGAAGGCGCCGTAGGAGGCCGAGAGGCCGAGCAGGCCGGAGATCGCCGCCGCGCCGAAGCAGAAGCCGAGCCCGGCCAGCGGCGTCAGGTCGTTGGCGCGGCCGACGTCCTTGGAGAACGGCAGGCGCACCCGCTTGCGCTTGCTGAGATAGGCGATCATCAGGCCCAGGAAGACGATCGAGAGCACGATCTTCAGGATCGCCAGGGTGCCGATCTCGCTGTCGCCGCGGAAGGCGCCGACAATGAGGATCATCGGAATGACGGCGAGGTCCTGGGCGATCAGGATGCCAATGGTGACGTTGCCGACCCGCGTGCCCTTCTCGCCGATCTCTTCCAGCATCTTGATGGCGACGGCAGTCGACGAAAGCGCCACCACGAAGCCGACGACCACGGTCAGCGCCAGCGGCCAGTCGAGCAGCTGGCCGAGCAGGTACATGCCCAGACAGGAGACGCCGATCTGGAAAGCGGTGGTCAGCACCGCGACCTTCCAGACGGCGCGGAAGTCACGCAGGTTCAGCTCCATGCCGATGAAGAACAGCAGCATGAGCACGCCCAGTTCGGCCAGCAGCTGGATCTGCTCGCGGTTTTCCACCAGACCGAAACCGGAGGGGCCGAGGACCGCGCCGGCGACGATATAGCCGAGCAGAATCGGCTGGCGGAAATGGCGCATGATCAGGCCGCAGCCGAGCGCGGCGACGACGACAAGGGCGAGTTCGGTGATGCTGCTTGTGTGGCCTTCCATGCGATATGTCTAACACATGGAGGCCTTTAAGTGATTAACCGCGTGTTCTAGAGCAGGTTAATCTGCCGGTTGTCGGCTTTCGGCGGCTCGAACTGGGTAACGTCCAGCGGCGCCGTTCCGCGGTTGAGCCCAAGACGCCTTTCGGCCTGCTTGAAGCGGGTTCTGATGAGATCCGCATAGACGCCGCTGCCACGCTGGCGCAGCCCGAACTCAGACTGGTAGAGCCCGCCATCCCTGGTATCGCGCACGAGGTTCAGCACCTTGCCCTTGCGGTCGGGAAAGTGCGCCTCCAGCCATTCGGCGAAGAGTTCCTTGATCTCCAGGGGCAGGCGCAGCAGCACGTAGCCGGCGTGCCTGGCGCCCGCCCGCGCCGCCGCTTCCAGCAGGGCCTCGAGCTCGGCGTCGTTGATCGCCGGGATCACCGGGGCGGTCAGAACGCCGCAGGGAACGCCGGCGGCGTTGAGCGTGCGGATCGCCTCCAGGCGGCGCTCGGGGGTCGCCGCCCGCGGCTCCATGGTCCGGGCAAGGCCGCGGTCGAGAGTGGTCAGGGAGATCATCACCCGCACCAGGTTCTCCCGCGCCATGGGTGCCAGGATGTCGAGGTCGCGAAGCACCAGGTTGGACTTGGTGACGATGGTGAAGGGATGCCGCGTCTCCTTCAGCACCTCCAGGATGCCGCGGGTGATCTTCAGGCGCCGCTCGACCGGCTGATAGGGATCGGTGTTGGTGCCCAGCGCGATGGGCTCCGGCTTGTAGGCCTTGCGCGCCAGTTCTTTCCTCAGCAGCGCGCCGGCCTCCGGCTTGGCGAGAATCTTGGTCTCGAAGTCGAGGCCGGGCGAGTAGCCGAGCCAGGCGTGGGTCGGCCGCGCGAAGCAGTAGATGCAGCCGTGCTCGCAGCCGCGATAGGGGTTGATCGAGCGGTCGAAGGGCACGTCCGGCGAGGAATTGCGGGCGATGATGCTGCGGGTCGCATCCCAGGTCACCTCGGTCGGCGGTGTCTGCGGCTCGCGGAAGCGTTCCGGTCCCAGGTCGGCCCCGGGGGCGCCCCAACCATCGTCGGTGGGGACCCGGGCGAAGGGCTCGTAGCGGCCGCTGGCATTGCTGACGGCGCCACGGCCCTTCCTGGGTCGCTCGGGGATGAGATCAACCATGCGGAGAATGCTAGCAACAGAGCAAGAATATAACAAGAACAAAAAGAGAAAATAGTTACTTGAAACCGGCGGTTTCCGTGGCACGACTCGGCGGCCCCGATTCGCCAGGATTGTTTTGGGAAGTGACTACCTCAACTTGCGGTCAGCAAGCCCGGTGCCACAAAATCTAGGGTCCCGGGAAACGGCATGTTCGCCGATGTTCTCATCATCCAGCGTGTCCCGGTCCCGCTGCATACGACGCAAGGTGGCAGCGGAGAGATAATGCGCCACCCGTCCGGCGACATGGGTGACGAGAGCCGGATCACTATTTTCGGCCGACCAGTTCTCGGTGGAGGAACCGGTCGCCCTGCTGTTCTGCAGGGCCCGCCACTTGGCGCACCATGTAAGGGCGCGCAGCACCAGCAGACGGCGCAGCGGCAGCAGCCAGGGTGCCAGAGCGGCGCTCCGCTCGCACCCGGCCGTCGCCGAGAGGATGTCCAGGTAGTCGCGGTAAAACGCGGCGACCTCGGCCGGACTCAGTATGGCGTGGCTGTCCGGATCCCAGGTCGTCGAGGAGTAGACCGTGGCATGGGCGAGGTCGATGCCGGGGGAACCGTAGAGCGCCTTCTCGAGGTCGACGATGACGGCGCGCCCTTGTGGCGTAATGAGGAAGTTGCCGGGGTGGGTGTCGGTCAACACCAGGCTGCGCGGCTGCGCCGGCGCTTCCGCCGCCATCCTCGTTGCAAATGCGCGCGCCCAGTCCAGTTCCGCCTCCAGCAGCTGGCGGCTTTCGGCGGCAATGCCGGCGGCGTCGAGATAGGTAGCCTGGGCCTCGATCTCCGCCAGGGCACCGGCGACGGGGTCGTGGTGGTCGGCCAGCGGCCGGCGTTCCGCCTCGGGTGGCATTGGCAGGGCATGGACGCGGGCCATGGCTTCTGCCAGGGCGGGGAGGTCCTGCGGCAGGCGCGGCGGGCGCCCTGCGATCCGCTCGACGGCCAGCGCCCCCAGGGGAACCTCCGGCGTGGGTGGGAGGG
>DAIQBR010000280.1:0-983 GCA_036781105.1 Kiloniellaceae bacterium | reverse complement strand
GCCTAAGAGGCGCGGCGCGTGGCCGCTGACGCTCACCCGTTCGAAGCAGGCGGCCTGATAGGCCAGGTTGTCGGCGGGCGGCAGGCCCCACTGGCTCTGCCGGGGCACGCGCAGCAGGACGCGCCGCCCGGACAGCTCGAAATCCGCCACCTCGACGTGGTCGTGGGCAAGGCCCTTGGTCGTCAGCAGCCGCAGGGCACCGGGTCGCACCGCCGCGAAGGACGGCAGCGCGATCAGGGCCCGATGCAGGGCGATGAGATCCGGTCCGGACGGCAAGGCGGGTCCTCTGCGGGAAGAAGGTGGCGGTTCCGGCTACCACGCGGGCAGGCGGCGGGCAAAATCACAAGCGCTTGTGACGGCGCCTGCGATCCGCGTGGCCGTGCTATGAAGGGGACGTCATGACTGCGGGCCCGCTTTCCATCGTCATCCCCACGCTGAACGCGGCGAACCTCCTGCCGCGCTGTCTTGCCGCGCTGGGTGAGGCACATCGCAACGGCCTGCTGCATGAGATCATCATTGCGGATGCCGGCGGCGCGGAAACGGGGGGCTGCGCGGAGACGGTTGAAATCGCTCACGGCTTCGGTGCTTCGGTCTTTGTCGCGCCCCGCGGGCGGGGTCCTCAGATCGTGGCCGGGGCGGCACGCAGTTCCGGCGCGTGGCTGCTGTTCCTCCATGCCGATACCTGCCTGGAGAGCGGCTGGGCCCGCGAGGTGGCGGCCTTCATCGCCGCCGAGGGCGCCGCCGGGCGGGCGGCGGCCTTCCGCCATCGGCTGGACGATCCGGCGCCGCAGCCCCGCCGCATCGAGCGCCTGGCCAACTGGCGCAGCCGACGCCTCGCGCTGCCCTACGGGGACCAGGGCCTGCTCATTTCACGCCGGCTCTATGAAGCCGTCGGCGGCTACCGGCCCCTGGCTCTCATGGAGGACGTGGACCTGGTGCGCCGCCTGGGTTCCCGGCGCATCGTTCTGCTGGAGAGCGCCGCG
>DAIQBR010000279.1:0-5514 GCA_036781105.1 Kiloniellaceae bacterium | reverse complement strand
GGCATGAAGGGCGTCTTCGCGCCGGCGGGCAGCTACATCCCCGGCACCGATATGACCCTGAAGCCCGGCAAGATCCGCGGCGAGGAGTCCAACGGCATGCTGGTCTCCGAGCGCGAGATGGGCCTCTCCGACGACCACGAGGGCATCATCGACCTGCCGGAGGACCCGCCGCTGGGCGCGCCCTTCGCCGAGGTCGCCGGCCTCACCGACCCGGTCATCGAGATCGCCATCACGCCCAACCGCGGCGACTGCCTGGGCGTGCGCGGCGTGGCGCGCGACCTCGCCGCCGCCGGCCTCGGCAGCCTGAAGCCGCTGAACGCCGAGGCGGTGCCGGGCAGCTTCGAGAGCCCGATCAAGTGGCGCCGCGACCTGCCGGCCGACCGCCAGGAGGCCTGCCCCTACGTCGCCGGGCGCTACTTCCGCGGCGTTAAGAACGGCCCCAGCCCCAAGTGGCTGCAGGACCGCCTGCGCGCCATCGGCCTGCGCCCCATCTCGGCGCTGGTCGACATCACCAACTACGTGACCTACGACCTCGGCCGCCCGCTGCACGTCTTCGACGCCGACAAGGTGCAGGGCGACGTGGTCATGCGCTTCGCGCAGCCGGGCGCCGAGATCCTCGCCCTCGACGGCAACACCTACACCCTCGATGCCGAGATGGTGGCGATCCATGACGACAACGGGCCCGAGGGCATCGGCGGCGTCATGGGCGGCGAGCACTCCGGCTGCCAGGACGACACCACCAACGTCTTCCTCGAGGTGGCGCTCTTCGATCCCGACATGGTCGCCGGCACCGGGCGCAAGCTCGGCATCCACTCCGACGCGCGCTTCCGCTTCGAGCGCGGTCTCGATCCGCAGTCGGCGGTCTGGGGCGTCGAGGTGGCCGCGCGGCTGATCCGGGAACTCTGCGGCGGCGAGGTCAGCGAGACCGTCTCGGCCGGCAGCCTGCCGCAGGAAACGCGCAGCCTTACCCTGCGGCCGGCCCGCGTCACCGAGCTCGGCGGCGTCACCGTGGCGCCGGCGCGCCAGGCCGAGATCCTCGAAAGCCTCGGCTGCGGCGTGCAGAGCGCCGGCGAAACGCTGAAGGTGGTGCCGCCGTCCTGGCGCCCCGACATCGAGAGCGAGGCCTGCCTGGTCGAGGAGGTCATGCGCATCCACGGCTACGACGACATCCCGGAAGTCGAGCTGCCGCGCGACAGCTACCTGCCGCGCGCGGTGCTGACCCCGGCGCAGCGCCGCGTCTCGGCGGCGCGTACGGCGCTGGCCTGGCGCGGCCTCTACGAGGGCGTCACCTTCTCCTTCCTGCCGCGCCGCCACGCCGAGCTGTTCGGCGGCGGTGCCGAGGCGCTGACCCTCGCCAACCCGATCTCCGCCGACCTCGACGTCATGCGGCCGACGCCGCTGGCCAATCTCGCCGCCGCGGCGGTGCGCAATGCCGACCGCGGCTACGGCGATCTCGCGCTCTTCGAGGTCGGGCCGCAGTACCTCGACGATACGCCGGAGGGCCAGCGCACGGTGGCGGCCGGCCTGCGCCGCGGCGCGCGCGCGCCGCGCCACTGGGCCGGCGGCGACCGCCCGGTCGATGCCTTCGACGCCAAGGGCGATGCCGAGGCGGTGCTGGCGGCCTGCGAGGCGCCGGTGGAAAACCTGCAGGTCAGCCGCGACGCGCCGGCCTGGTACCATCCCGGCCGCTCCGGCGTGCTGCGCCTCGGCCCCAAGGTCCTCGCCCAGTTCGGCGAACTGCATCCGCGCGTGCTGCGCGCCCTCGACCTGAAGGCGCCGGTTGCCGGCTTCGAGGTTTTCCTCGATGCCATTCCGCTGCCGCGGGCCGGCAAGCAGAAGCGCAGCCTGCTGGAGCTTTCGGCCTTCCAGCCGGTGTCGCGCGACTTCGCCTTCCTGGTCGACGAGGATGTGCCGGCGGAAAAACTGCTGCGCGCGGCGCGCGGCGCCGACAAGGCGCTGATTGCCGATGTCGCGCTGTTCGATGTCTATCAGGGCAAGGGCGTGGAGCCCGGCAAGAAGTCGCTGGCCATTGCCGTCACCCTGCAGCCGCGTGAGGCGACCCTGACGGAGCAGCAGATCGATGCGGTGGCGGCGAAGGTGGTGGAGCAGGTGACCAAGGCCACCGGCGGCAGCCTGCGCGGCTGAGGCGCCCCGGCGTCTTCAATGGTTCACTGGTGCGTCGCCGGCCCGTCTTCAGGTGCCCGTCTTCAGGTGTAGGGCGCCGGCGCGTCGGGCCCCGCTGGCGCGGCGGCCCCAAATCTTCAACCCGGTTTCTTCAACTCAAGAGAATTCCTGGCTCGGCACGGTGGTGTAGCGGGCCCAAAGCTCGTCGGCCTTGCGGGCGCGCTCGACCAGTTCCTTGGCCAGCTTGATGTTCCCTGCTGCTTCCGCCCGGGCCGCCAGGGCCCAGGTCATCGCCGCGTACTCGCGCGCTTCCGCTTCGCTAATTCTCTGATCCATCTCTACAAATCCCTGCCCATTGGGAAGTGGCGACTGGGATCAGCGTCGTTTGTCCATGGTTAACGAAACGTTAAGATCGGCAATTCTGTGATATTTGTGCACTGGCCGTTGCAAGGAAGCAACAGCCGCCCCCGGGCGGGACGGACAGCCCACAAAGAAAGAGGCCCGGTCCATTTCGGACCGGGCCCTCAAATCCCTTGGCTTTCGGGTCAGCCTGTCGGAGTGCCGACTGTTCCCCTACGCCGTATGGAGCTGCCGGCGATCAGGTGCTGTACCACTGCATGCAGATGCGCGGACCCTGGTGCGCCTTGTTGCTCGCCTTGGTCTGCCGGATGGTCTTGTTGATGAAGTTCTCGAGCTCCCGGATGTGGTGCTCGGGAACGCCGGCCCGGATCAGGGTGTTGCGCGACTTGCGAGCATTCTTGTCGTAGGTCGCGAAATCGTCCTTACCCAGCGCCTCGTAGGCCTTCACCATGCAATAGTTCTGCTGGTACCAGCGCGCTTCGTTACGCGCGGCAGCTGCGGGGGACGAAGTCGCCGCAAAGACAGCGCCCGCGATCGCAACGCAGGCCGCCAAGCGAAGTCCGCCACCCACGGACATGAAGATTCTTCCCATGAAATCTCTCCGCATCGTTTTGCCCTCAGTATCCTGAAGGCCCAATTCTTGCCGCCCGGCCTTTATATTCAGTGAAGAATCGGGACAATGCCCCCCAAACTTCAGGGAGATTAACAAAAATACTCAGATACTCAAAGCTGAAGAAATCGCGGCCGCCCGGAGCGCGGCGTGAGGATCCGGGTGGTCGAGCTTGCGGGCGGCTGCCACTGCAGCTCGATGCCGCGCTCGGCAAGAAAATCTTCCGCCGCCTGACGGGCTTCCGCATGGGTGCGCGCGGTGCCCTGGCCGAAACGCACGACCTGGCGTTCGCCCTCGGGCGCGTAGCTCACCGTCCAGCGGAACAGGCGTTCGCCCCGCTCGTAGGTGAAGCTCGCCGGCTCGCGCCAGGGCTCGATCAGGATGTTGTGGCTCTTCACCGGTATTCCCCCCTACTTCCTCTAGGTCTTCACGGCGTTTGAGGGCTAACACGCGGCCCCTGGCCGGGTGTGTGACGACTTAGGGACAACTTCACCGCTTCGATGGACCCTGCGCCGGGTCCCTGCCTCTCCGCCGCCCCGGGGGGCAGGGCTTCGCAGAATGTTGCTTCCGGGGGCGGCGCGCCCTATCTTCCGGCGCGCCCGGCCCCGAAGACGACGGTGGCGCCGGATCAGCTCTTTTCGAAGGCAGTTTGCAAGCTCCCGAATGACCGACCTCTCGCACATCCGAAATTTCGCGATCATCGCCCATATCGACCACGGCAAGTCGACCCTGGCCGACCGCCTGATCCAGCTCTGCGGCGGCCTCACCGACCGCGAGATGAAGGACCAGGTGCTCGACTCCATGGACCTGGAGCGCGAGCGCGGCATCACCATCAAGGCGCAGACCGTCCGGCTCAGCTACACGGCGAAGGACGGGCAGGTCTACGAGCTGAACCTCATCGACACGCCGGGTCACGTCGACTTCTCCTACGAGGTCAGCCGCTCGCTGGCGGCCTGCGAGGGCTCGCTGCTGCTGGTCGACGCCAGCCAGGGCGTCGAGGCGCAGACCCTGGCCAACGTCTATCTGGCCATCGACAACGACCACGAGATCATCCCGGTGCTCAACAAGGTCGACCTGCCGGCCGCCGAGCCCGAGCGGGTGAAGGAGCAGATCGAGGAGGTCATCGGCATCGACGCCTCGGAGGCGCTGCAGATCTCGGCCAAGACCGGCCTCGGCGTGGCCGAGGTGTTGGAGGCCCTGGTGAAACGCCTGCCGCCGCCCAAGGGGGATGCCGCGGCGCCGCTGAAGGCCATGCTGGTGGACAGCTGGTACGACAGCTATCTCGGGGTCATCGCCCTGGTGCGGGTGATCGACGGTAAGCTGGTCCCCGGCATGAAGATCCGCATGATGGGCACCGGCGCTACCCACTTCGTGGACAAGGTCGGTGCCTTCACGCCCAAGATGGTGAACCTGCCGGAGCTCGGCCCCGGCGAGCTCGGCTTCATCAACGCCTCCATCAAGTCGGTGGCCGACTGCAACGTCGGCGACACCATCACCGACGAGCGCCGCCCCGCCGCCAAGCCGCTGCCCGGCTTCAAGCCCAGCGTGCCGGTGGTGTTCTGCGGCCTCTTCCCGGTCGACGCCGCCGACTACGAGGACCTGCGCGATTCCCTGGCCAAGCTGGCGCTGAACGACTCCTCCTTCCTCTACGAGGCGGAGAGCAGCGCCGCCCTGGGCTTCGGCTTCCGCTGCGACTTCCACGGCCTGCTCCACCTGGAGATCGTGCAGGAGCGCCTGGAGCGTGAGTTCGACCTCGACCTCGTCACCACGGCGCCCTCGGTGGTCTACAAGATCCACATGACCAACGGTCAGCAGATCGAGCTGCACAACCCCGCCGACATGCCCGACGTGGTGAAGATCGACCACATCGAGGAGCCCTGGATCCGCGCCACCATCCTGGTGCCCGACGAGTTCCTCGGCCCGATCCTGAAGCTCTGCGAGGAGCGCCGCGGCGAGCAGATCGACCTCACCTATGCCGGCTCGCGGGCCATGCTGGTCTATCGCCTGCCGCTGAACGAGGTGGTCTTCGACTTCTACGACCGTCTGAAGTCGGTGTCGCGCGGCTATGCCAGCTTCGACTACCAGATCGAGGAGTACCGCGAGAGCGACCTGGTGAAGGTCTCGATCCTGGTGAATGCCGAACCGGTCGACTCCCTGGCGATCATCGTGCACCGCGGCCAGGCCGAGGCGCGCGGCCGCATGCTCTGCGAGCGCCTGAAGGGGCTCATCCCGCGCCAGCTCTTCAAGATCGCCATCCAGGCCGCCATCGGCGGCAAGGTGATCGCGCGCGAGACCATTTCCGCCCTGCGCAAGGACGTTACCGCCAAGTGCTACGGCGGCGACGTCAGCCGTAAGCGAAAACTTCTGGAAAAGCAGAAGGCCGGCAAGAAGCGGATGCGCAATATCGGCAACGTCGAGAT
>DAIQBR010000278.1:472-5515 GCA_036781105.1 Kiloniellaceae bacterium | reverse complement strand
AGCCGACCCCCTTCGGCCAGCTGGTGCTGGCCCATCTGCACGAGGGCTTCCGCCACCTGGCCGCCGCGGCGGCCCTGGGCCGCGCCCAGCTGGCCAATACCCTGACCGTCGCGGTGCCGCCGGTGCTCGCCGCCAAGTGGCTGGTGCCGCGGCTCAGCCGTTTCAGCGCGGTCGCGCCGGAACTGCGGCTGAGGATCGATGCCGGCAGCGAGATCGTCGATCTCGACCATTCCGACATCGACCTCGCGGTGCGCGTCGGCAAGGGCGACTGGCCGGGGGTCACGGCGGTGCACCTGCTGGACCAGGTGGTGTTTCCGGTCTGCAGCCCGGGGCTCGCCGAGGGCCTGAAACGGCCCGAAGACCTCGCCCGCCTGCCGGTGCTGCGCGACCGCGGCGCCCTGTTCACCTGGGACGCCTGGCTGGCGCCGGAGGGGCTCGGCGGGCTGCCGCTCAGCGAGGGCGCGACCTATTCCGACGCGGCGCTCTGCCTGCAGGCCGCCATCGCGGGCCAGGGGGTCTTCCTCGCCTGGCCGACCCTGGCGGCCTACGCGCTGGCCGACGGCCAGCTGGTGGCGCCCTTTCCCGGCCGCCATCCGACCGGCGACGCCTACTGGCTGGTGACCTCGGCGCAGCGCCCGAAGCCGGCCAAGGTGCGCAAGTTCGAGAACTGGCTGCGCCGGGAGTTCGCCGCCTTCGGCGCCTGAGGAGCCGCGGCAAAAGCAAAAGGCGGCCGAGAGGCCGCCTTTGCTGCGTTTCAATCCTCTTTTCGGAGGATTTGGAGCGGGCGATGAGATTCGAACTCACGACCCCAACCTTGGCAAGGTTGTGCTCTACCCCTGAGCTACGCCCGCACCGGAGAGCGGGGAGATACCCGCTTTCGTTTGACATTGCAAGCCCCCTGTTAAGGGTTTCCCGAGGGCCGCAGCATCACCCTAGAAGCCTTTCGCTACCCAAGACTTAACACCCTGGCGGACCTGCCAAAGGGTGACAAGAAGCCGCCGGTCTGCTACGGCCCCTGCCGACAGATGAAGTGCCCTTGCGAGAGGCAGGAGACGATGTCCGAAACCCCGTCAGCTTCCGGGACCGACGCCGAGGCCGAAACCCCGCTGCCCACCTCGCCGGCGGCGCTGCATGCGCGCCTCGACGCGCTGGGCATCGCCTACCGCTGCGTCCAGCACCCGCCGGTCTTCACGGTGGAGGAGGCCAAGGCGCTGCGCGGCGAGCTGCCCGGCGCCCACATCAAGAACCTCTTCCTGCGCAACAAGAAGGGGCGGATGTGGCTGGTCACCTGCCTGGAGGACCGCGAGGTCGACCTGAAGGCGCTGGGCGAGCGGCTGGAGGCCGGGCGCTTTTCCTTCGGCAGCGCCGAGCGGCTGATGACCTACCTGGGGGTGCGCCCCGGCGCGGTGACCCCCTTCGCCGTCATCAACGACAAGGGCGGCGAGGTCACCATGGTGCTGGACAGCGGCGTGATGGGCGCGGGGCCGGTGAACTGCCATCCCCTGGTGAACGACATGACCACGGCGCTGGCCCCGGAAGACCTGCTGCGCTTTCTCGAGGCCGAGGGCCATCCCCCGCAGATGCTGGAGATGTAGCGGCAGCTCCTGATCGGCGGGTGGGCTTGCCCTGGGGGGTGAAAGCCGCCATTTATTGTGTATAACCGCCCCGGGGGCGGCGCGCCTCCCGCCGGCAGGCGGACCGGAAACCACGCAGGCGAAACGGAAAGACAGTTATGGAACCGATTATCGGCGGCCCGGGCGACCTTGGCGCCAGCGCCGGACAGGCCGGCGCAGCGGCCATCAAGGAGAGCAACCAGCAGAGCTTCATGCAGGACGTCATCGAGGCCTCGATGGCGGTCCCGGTCATCGTCGATTTCTGGGCCCCCTGGTGCGGCCCCTGCAAGCAGCTGGGCCCGATGCTGGAGAGCGCGGTAAAGGCCGCCGCCGGCGCCGTGCGCATGGTGAAGATCAACGTCGACGAGAACCAGCAGCTGGCCGGCCAGCTGCGCATCCAGTCGATCCCCACGGTCTATGCCTTCTTCCAGGGCCAGCCGGTCGACGGCTTCCAGGGCGCCCAGCCGGAAAGCGAGATCAAGGCCTTCGTCGACCGCCTGCGCAAGGCCGGCGCCGCCGGCCAGGGCCCCGGCCCCGTCGAGCAGGCGCTGGAGCAGGCCCAGGCGGCGCTGGAGAGCGGCGAGGTTGAAGCGGCTTCCGCCATCTTCGCCCAGGTGCTGCAGCACGACGCCGAGAACGCCGAGGCCCTGGCGGGCCTCATCGCCTGCCACCTCGCCGGCGGCGACGTCGAGGGCGCCAAGGAGATGTACGAGGGCCTGGACGACAAGATGCGCGCCCATGCCGCCTTCGCCTCGGTGGCCGCGCAGATCAATCTGCAGGAGCAGGCCGCCGACGCCGGCGAGATCCCGGCCCTGATGGAGAAGGTCGCCGCCAACCACAACGACCACCAGGCGCGCTTCGACCTCGCCATGGCGCTGCACGGTGCCGGCAAGCACCAGGCCGCCGCGGACGAGCTGCTGGAGATCATCCGGCGCGACCGCAAGTGGAACGACGACGGTGCGCGCAAACAGCTGGTCACCTTTTTCGAGGCCTGGGGTCCGACCGATCCGCTGACCCTGGAGAACCGCCGGCGGCTTTCCTCGCTGCTGTTCGCCTGATCCCGCATGAGCCGCACCGCCTTCGATCCGGACTTCGACGACCTGCCCAAGGTCCTGCCGATCTTCCCGCTGGAGGGCGTGCTGCTGCTGCCGGGCGGCCGCCTGCCGCTGAACATCTTCGAGCCGCGCTACCTCGCGATGTTCGACGCCGCGCTGGCGAGCAACCGGCTGATCGGCATGATCCAGCCCTGCGAGGAGGGCCGCGGCGAGGCGGCGCCCAAGGTCTACGAGACCGGCTGCGTGGGGCGCATCACCTCATTCACCGAGACCGACGACGGCCGCTATCTGGTGACCCTCTCCGGCCTCATCCGTTTCGACGTGGCGCGCGAACTGCCGTCCGGCAGCTACCGCCAGGTGGAGCCGGACTACACGCGCTTTTCCGGCGACATGGACGAGGATCAGGGCAAGATCGACCGCGAGCGTCTGATGAAGGTGCTCAACGCCTACTTCGAGGTGAACTCCATCGAGGGCGACTGGGAAGCCATCGAACAGACCGGCGACGAACGCCTGGTCACCTCGCTCGCCATGATCTGCCCGCTGGGCGCGCCGGAGAAGCAGGCGCTGCTGGAAAGCATGACGCTCACCGAGCGCGCCGAGGCCCTGACCGCCATCATGGAGATGGCGACCCACGGACCCGGGAGCGGCGGCGAGAGCGAATCAAAACGCCACTGAGTCCCGCCACAGAGAGACCCCCGCACCGGGAAGCCGAGCCATGACCCAATACACCGTCGATCCCAAGCTGCTGGAAATCCTGGTCTGCCCGCTCACCAAGGGACCGCTCGACTACGACGCCCAGGCCCAGGAACTGATCAGCCGGCAGGCCCGCCTCGCCTACCCGATCCGCGACGGCATCCCGATCATGCTGGTCGACGAAGCACGCCAGCTCGATGACTGACCACCCGAGAGCCCTGTTTCCATGAACGGCAAGACCATCCAGGAAGATCCGGCGCAGGACTTCGACACCGCGCACTGGCCGACGGAGATCCGCTACGTCGCCGCCGAGAAGCAGCTGGTGGTCAGCTTCGACAGCGGCGAGACCTTCACCTACCCGGCGGAGTTCCTGCGCGTCGAAAGCCCCTCCGCCGAGGTGCAGGGCCACGGGCCCGGCCAGAAGCAGATCGTCGCGCGGCGGCGCCATGTCGGCATCATGGAGATCGTGCCGGTCGGCAACTACGCCGTGCGCCTCAAGTTCGACGACCTGCACGACAGCGGCATCTTCTCCTGGCAGTACCTCTACCGCCTGGGCCGCGAGCAGGACGCCCTGTGGCAGGCCTACCTCGACAATCTCGCCGCCAAAGGCCTTAGCCGCGATCCGTAAGGAGCGACGGCCAGGACGAAACGTCTTTCGCCGGGATCCCTAACGCAAAACCGTCACGGCGGGGGTCGTTTGCCGGCTAGACAGCCGGCCGCGCTGTGCAAAGCTTTCAGGGTCGCAAGAGCCTGAAAGGTCGCGCCATGGCGCCCGATACCGCGATCCGCCCCGCAGCCCGCGCCGACAGCCCGGCCGTCGACCGCGTCGCCTTGCGCGCCTGGCGCCTCGCGCGCCTGCGCGAGGAACTGCGCGCCCGCGATTATGCCGGCGCCCTGCTCTACGACCCCATCAACATCCGCTACGCCAGCGACGCCCGCAACATGCAGGTCTGGTGCCTGCACAACGCCGTGCGCTATCTCTTCGTGCCGACCGAGGGTCCGGTGATCCTCTTCGACTTCCACAACTGCGCGCACCTTTCCGACGGCAACGAGGTGATCGCCGAGGTGCGCCCCGCGATCGGCTGGTTCTACTTCGCCGCCGGTGCGCGCTGCGCCGAACTCGCCGCACGCTGGGCCGACGAAATCGCCGACCTTGTCACACGCCACGGCGGCGGCAACCGCCGCCTCGCCATCGACAAGTGCGAGCCCCTCGGCATCGCCGGGCTGGCGCGCCACGGCATCGAGGTCTTCGACGGCCAGGAAGTGCTGGAGCGCGCAAGGCGCCTCAAGGGACCGCAGGAGGTCGCCTGCCTGCGCGCCTCCGTCGCCGTCTGCGAGGAAGCCATGGGCGCCATGCGCCAGGCGTTGACACCGGGCATGACCGAGAACGAACTCTGGGCGATCCTCAACCAGGTGAACGCGGCGCGCGGCGGCGAATGGATCGAGACGCGCCTGCTCGCCGCCGGCGGCAACACGAACCCCTGGTTCCATGAGTGCGGCGCCCAGGTCATCGCAGCAGGCGATGTCGTCAGCTTCGACACCGACATGATCGGCCCCTACGGCTACTGCGCCGATGTCTCGCGCAGCTTCCTCTGCGGCGATACGAAGCCGAGCGACGAGCAGCGCCGCCTCTACCAGCTCGCCTGGGAGCAGATCCACTTCAACATGGCGCTCCTGAAACC
>DAIQBR010000278.1:0-462 GCA_036781105.1 Kiloniellaceae bacterium | reverse complement strand
GGCTTCCGCGAACTGGCCGAGCGCGCCTGGCAGCTGCCGGCCAGCTGCGCGGCCAACCGCTACTCCGTCGTGGTCCACGGCGTCGGACTCTGCGACGAGTATCCCGCCGTGGTCTACCTGGAGGACTTCGACGCCGCCGGCTACGACGGCCTTTTCGAAGCCGGCATGGCGGTCTGCGTCGAAAGCTACATCGGCGAGGAAGGCGGCCACGAGGGCGTCAAACTGGAACAGCAGGTGCTGATCACCGAGCAGGGCATCGAGCCGCTCTCCACCTTCCCCTTCGAAGACGCGCTGCTGCGCAGGGAAGTTTAGCGCGAAACCGACAACGCGGCGCTGGCACCGCATTCTCCCCTGTCATCCTCGCACTTGTTGCGAGGATCCATGGGAAATGCCGGGCGCCTTGCTTTGCCATGGATCCTCGGGTCGAGCCCGAGGATGACAGCCTGGGTGTTGGCGCGGGCG
>DAIQBR010000277.1:0-5531 GCA_036781105.1 Kiloniellaceae bacterium | reverse complement strand
TGAGCGGCAGGCCCAGGGTGTTGAACCACAGCAGGAGGGCGAGACCGAGCACCGCCTGGGGAAAGAAGATCGGCAGCAGCACGATGCGCTGGTAGAGCTTGCGGCCCTTCCAGTCGTAGCGCGCGAAGGCCAGCGCGCCCATGAAGGCGAGGACCACCGACACCGCCGTCACCATGAGGGCGATGGTGACCGAGGTCTGGATCAGGATGCCGATCTCGATGGAATCAAGCGTGCGCTCCCACCAGCGCGTCGACCAGCGCGGGATCGGAAAGCCGAAGTAGCGCGACTGCGACAGCGAGGCGAGCACGCCGCAGGCGACCGGCAGGTAGAGGAAGACGATGACCAACAGGGTCCAGACCCCGATGAAGCCCTTCGCGCGCGCTGACGTCGTGCCGGCCATCAGCGTTTCCCCAGGATGCGGTCGAGGTCGAGGTAGCGCAGCACCAGCAGCACCAGGGTGCCGACCACCGCCATGAGCAGCACAGAGAGCGCCGCGCCGAGCGGCCAGTTCTGGGCGTAGGTGAAGGCGATCTCGATGTCGTGGGTGATGACGATGACCGACTGGCCGCCCAGCACCTTGGACTCCGCCACGGCGCCGACCGCCAGCACGAAGGTCAGCAGGCTGCCGATGATGAAGCCCGGCATGGCGAGCGGCAGCTCGACCTCGCGGAAGGTCTGCAGGCGCGAGGCGCCGAGGTCGCCGGCGGCCTCCACCACCTCGCGCGGCACCATGGAGAGGCCGAGCACCATGGGGAACAGCATGAAGGGCAGGTAGACGTAGACCATGCCGAAGACGATGACCGGCGGCGTGAAGAGGATCGACTGCAGCTCCACGCCGAAGAGGGTCTTCATGGTGCCGTCCAGCACGCCGTTCTTGATGAGGAACAGCACCCAGCCGTAGAGCCGGATGTTCTCGGAGATGAACAGCGGGAAGACCAGCAGCAGGGTGATGAGGTTGGCCCAGCGCCCGAAGACATGGGCCAGGCCGTAGGCGACGGGATAGCAGAGCAGTCCCAGGACCACGACGGAGACGGCGGCGAAGACCAGCGACCAGACGAAGGAGAGATAGACCGTGTTCCCCGGATCGAAGATGGTCTCGTAGTTCTCCAGGGTCGGCGCGCCGAAGACGGAGAAGCTGCGCGGCTCGGCGAAGCTGAAGGCGATGACGGCGAGCAGCGGCGCCAAAAAGCCGATGGCGAGCAGCACCAGCACCGGCACCGCATAGCGCGGGCCGCTCGACAGTTTCAGCCGCCGCAGTCCTGTCGTCCGGCGGCCCGCTGCCGCCGAGGTCGCGATCGCCGCCATCAGTCGGTGACCAGGATGGAGTCCTTGGCGTCCCAGCCGATCAGGACCTCCTGATCGAGGCCGCCGCGGAAGGCCTGCTGGCGCAGGCGCTCGACCATGAAGACGCGCTCGCCGACGCGCACCTGGTACTGGATGCGCGAGCCGAGGACGTACTCGTTGTAGAGCTTGCCGCGCAGGTGGTTCTCGGCCTCACCCGGCGTGTCGATGAAGCGCAGGTATTCGGGGCGCACCACCAGGTGCCCGCTCTCGAAGCCTTCGGGCACCTCGCGCAGCAGGAAGTCGCCCGGAATGCCGACGCCGCTGGCGCGGCCGTTCACGCCGCGGCGCACGTCGATGACGTTCACCTCGCCCATGAACTCGGAGACGAACTTGTCACGCGGCCGGGTATAGATCTCGTCCGGCGTGCCGACCTGGACCAGCTTGCCGGCGCGCATGACGCCGATGCGGTCCGACATCACCATGGCCTCCTCCAGGGAGTGGGTGATGTACATGAAGGTCTTGCCGGTCTCCTTGTGGATGTCCTTCAGTTCCTTCTCGAGGGTCTTGCGCAGCTTGTAGTCGATGGCCGAGAGCGGCTCGTCGAAGAAGAGGATCTCCGGGTCGTAGGCGAAGGCGCGCGCCAGGGCGACGCGCTGACGCTCGCCGCCGGAACACTGGGTGACGTTCTTGCCGTAGTAGGACTCCGGCAGCCGCAGCAGGTTCAGCAGCTCCATCGCCCGGGCCCGGCGCGCCTCGCGCGCCACGCCGCGCATCTTCAGCGGGAACTCGATGTTCTGCCCGACCGAGCGGTGCGGGAAGAGGGCGAGAGACTGGAACACCATGCAGGTCGGCCGCCGGTTGGACGGCATCTCGTTGATGCGCTCGCCGCGCAGCAGGATCTCGCCACCGCTGGGTTCCTCGAGGCCGGCCAGCATGCGCACCAGGGTCGTCTTGCCGGAGCCCGACGGCCCGACGATGGTGAAGAACTCGCCCTCTTCGACGTCGAGGTCGATCTCCTTTACCGCCGTGAAGCTGCCGAAGTGCTTGGACAGCCCGGAAAGTCGAAGAATGGGTTCGGCCACGTAACGCTACTCTTTCAGGAAGGGGCCCAAATCTAAAACAGGCGGGGCCACAGCCCGAAGCCGCGGGCTGTGGCCGATCGCTGAACTTACGCCAAACCCAGGACTAGCGCTTGGCCGCCGTCATCAGGTCGAGCGCCCGGTCGTAATCCGGTACGATATCGTATTCCGCCGAGCGCGCCATATCTTCCTCCAGGGTGTCCCACTGGATGGCGTCGAGCTCCTCCTTGGTGAAGAGATCGAAGCACTTGGGATCGCCCATCTGGGTCACCGGGTTGAAGGTGCCCTCGGCGAAGGCCACGGTGTGGGAAACCTCCGGATCCTGGACGTATTCCAGGAACTTCGAGGCCAGCGGCGAGAGCTGCGGGTTGTTGACCGTCGAGGTGATCTCGATCCAGGCCACGCCGCCCTTGCCGGGGATGGCGCTCTTCAGCGGGGTCACGCCGCGGATGTTCGGGTAGCCGTCGAAGCGCGCCGGCGAGGCCGAATAGGTGCCGCCGGTGAGGTGGAAGTCGATCTCGCCCGACACCAGCGCCTGGTTCATGGTGGCGATGTCGCCGACCACCTTGGCGCCGCCGAAGACCCGCTTGGCCGCCTCGTCGAACTTGGCGAACTCCGCGTCGGTGTGCTCGCGGAAGGGATCGATGCCGGCGATGAGGAAGATGTCAAAGACGTTCCAGTCGTCGGATTCCAGCACGCCGTACTTGCCGGCGTTGGCCGGATCGTTCCACAGGTCCCAGCCCAGGTCCTCCGCCGTGGCGCGGCTGACCTTGTCGGTGTTGACCACGAAGCTGTAGGGCCCGAAGCGCTGGGCGATGCCCAGCAGGTCCTTGCCGTCCTCGCTCATCGCCCACTTATAGGGCGGCTCGAAGCCCGGCAGCATCTTCTCGAAGTAGGGCTCGAAGGTCGCCCGGTCGAGCGGCTTGATGAGCCCTTCCGGGTACATGACCTTGCGCGCCCAGGGATTGTTCACGTTGATCAGGTCCCAGACGTTGGTCTCGCCGGCACGCAGGCGGTTGATCATGGTCGGGTCGTTGGTCAGCGACTCCGCCTTGATGGTGGCGCCCTCCGAGTTGCGGTAGGGGTCCAGCACGTCGGCCGAGTTGTAACCCTCCCAGCAGAGGATGTTCAGTTCCTTCTCGCGCGCCGCCTGGGCGCTGCCGGCGAAGGGGCCGGCCAGTCCGCCGGAAAGCCCGATGGCCCCTGCGGCGGCGGAATATTTCAAAAGACTGCGACGGTCGAACTGCATGATGACGCCTCCCGAGTTTGCTCCCATTTCCCTGCTGCCCGTTGCCGGGTAGAGGGACCCTGTCGATAGCTCACTTATCCCTGTTGATGATGAAAGTACCACGCGAAAAGTGGTAATTCCAACATGATTTGTTGTACTCGCCACGAAGTTGGGGCATAACCGACGGAAGGCGCCTGCCGCATCCCGGGCGTCCCGCGGTGCGTTTCAGACAAGCCGGATCAGGCAGGTCGGGCACGGCGGCGCGGTGGGGGCGAAGCGGCACGGCATACTCAAGAGGAACCGGCCCTATATGACGCAGACCCTCGATGAATCGACCGCCCGGGGCCCTTCGGCCGCCTCACGGCTGAGCCGGCCGGCGATCGATTTCATTTTCATGTTTACCCGCGCCGACCAGACGGTCGAGGATTGCCTGGAGGTCTTCGAAACCGTCGCCAGAGCCGGGGTGAAGCACATGGGGTTCAAGGACATCGGTGTCGACTACGACACCCTGGTGGCGCTGAACCGGCGCATCAAGGACGCCGGGGCGGTGAGCTACCTGGAAGTGGTCTCCGCGACCAAGGAGGCCTGCCTGGAGTCCGCCCGCGCTGCGCGGCGCATCGGCGTCGACCGCGTCATGGGCGGCACCGAGGCGGAGGAGATCCTGAAAATCCTGGACGGCAGCGGCATCGCCTACCTGCCGTTTCCCGGGCGGCCGGTCGGCCATCCGACGGCGCTGGGCGGTCGGCCCGGCGACGTCGAGGAAGACTGCCGCCGCTTCGAGGCGATGGGCTGCGCCGGCGTCGACCTGCTGGCCTACCGCGCCACCGAGGCCGACCCGCTGGAGCTGGTGAAGGCGGCACGGCGCGCCACCAGGGGCAGCCTGGTGGTGGCCGGCAGCATCGACACGCCGGAGCGCATCCGTGCCCTGGCCGAGGCCGGCGCCAATGCCTTCACCATCGGCTCGGCCGCCTTCGACGGCTCGTTCAGCCCGCGCAAGGGCGCGCTGGCCTCCCAGCTGGAGGACATCCTGGAAGCTGCGGCATGAACGCCGGCCCCAAGCGCGACGCCAGGCCCGAGCTGAAGCCGGTGCCGAAGACCGACCCGAAGCCGGTGCCGAAGTCCGCTGGCGGCAACGGGCGGCTGGACCGCGACGAGCGCCACCGCCGCATCATCGCCGAGCTGAAGTCCAACCCGACGGTGCGCATCTCGCACCTGGCCGAGGCCTTCAAGGTCTCGACCGAGACGGTGCGCCGCGACATCGACGACCTCTCCTCGCGCGGCCTGGTGGAGCGCACCTACGGCGGCGCCGCCGCGCCCATGGGCAGCGAGCCGGCCATCGCCGAGCGCACGGCGGCCATGGTCAGCGAGCGCCAGCGCATCGCCGCGGTGGCGATCCAGGCCATCGCGCCGGGCGACGTGGTGATGATCGATTCCGGCGCCACCACCCACCACCTGGCGGAGAAGATCGCCGCCGCGCGCGTCGAGGCGACCATCATCACCAACGGCCTCGACATCGCCGAGGCGGTGGGCGTCTCCGACCGGGTGAAGGTGATTCTCTGCCCCGGCGCCTATTCGGCGCACGAGAAGGGCGTCTACGGGCAGGACACCTGCGAGTACCTGGAGCGCTTCCACGCCAACGTCGCCTTCACCTCGGCCGGCGGCCTCACCGAGGGCGGCATCACCGACGTCGACTCCCAGGCCTGCTGGATCAAGCGCGCCATGTTCCGGCGGGCGGAACGACGCCTCTTCATGGCCGACCACACCAAGTTCAACATCCGCCTGCTGGAGATCGTCATGCCGCTCACCGCGCTGAGCGACCTGGTGATCGACAAGCCGCTGCCGAAGAACCTCGCCGAGGCGGCGGAAGCGGCCGAGGTGACGACGGTGGTGGCTTAGGGGGGTGGCTTAGGGGGTGGCCTAGGGGGCGCCTCTTCAGCTTC
>DAIQBR010000276.1:4905-5536 GCA_036781105.1 Kiloniellaceae bacterium | reverse complement strand
GGGTGCCGGCGCCGAGCGCAGGCTCAGCCGGCCGTCGGCGTCGAGGCGGCCGGCCACGGCATCGCGAGCGGCGAGCACGCCGCCTCGCTGACCGGCGGGCGACCCGGCGTGCTGCACGGCAACCGCACCTACCTGCTGCAGAACGACGACGGCCAGATCACCGACGCGCATTCGATTTCCGCCGGGCTCGACTATCCCGGCATCGGGCCCGAGCATTCCTGGCTGCACGACATCGGCCGTGCCGAGTACGTCTCGGCGACCGACAAGGAGGCGCTGGAAGCCTTCCAGCTCTGTTCGCGCATCGAGGGCATCATCCCGGCGCTGGAGCCGGCCCATGCGCTGGCCCACGTACGCAAGCTGGCGCCGCAGATGGGCCGCGACGAGATCCTGGTCATGAACATGTGCGGGCGCGGCGACAAGGACGTCTTCACCGTCGCCAAGGCCCTGGGAGTCGAGCTGTGAGTCCGAAGGCCAATACCGGGAGCCGCATCGAGAAGCGCTTCGCCGCCCTGAAGGCGGCCGGCCGCAGTGCCTTTGTGGCCTTCGTCACCGCCGGCGACCCCGACTACGAGACCGCGCTGGAGATCGTGAAGGGCCTGCCGGGCGCCGGTGCCGACGTGATCGAGCTGGG
>DAIQBR010000276.1:0-4895 GCA_036781105.1 Kiloniellaceae bacterium | reverse complement strand
CGATCCCATGGCCGACGGCCCGGCGGTCCAGGCCTCCAGTCTGCGGGCGCTGAAGTCCGGCATGACCCTGGCCAAGACCCTGGAATTGGTGCGCGCCTTCCGCAAGGGCGACGGCGAGACGCCGATCGTCCTCATGGGCTACTACAACCCGATCTACAGCTACGGCGTCGAGCGCTTCGTCGCCGACGCCAAGGTGGCCGGGGTCGACGGCCTGATCATCGTCGACCTGCCGCCGGAGGAAGACGCGGAGCTTTGCCTGCCGGCCCTGAAGGCGGGGCTGCACTGGATCCGCCTGGCCACGCCGACGACCGACGACAAGCGCCTGCCGACGGTACTGAACAACACCAGCGGCTTCATCTACTACGTCTCCATCATGGGCATCACCGGCACCGCCGCGGTGCCGACCGACCACGTGCGCGAGGCGGTGGCGCGGCTGCGCCGCCACACCGACCTGCCGGTCGCCGTCGGTTTCGGCATCCGCACCCCGGAGCAGGCCGGCGCCATCGCCGGCATCGCCGATGCCGCGGTGGTGGGCTCGGCCATCGTCGACGCGGTGAAAGCGGGACTGGACGAAAGCGGCAAGGCAAAGCCGGGTCTGGTGGCCAAGGTGCTGGCCCTGGTAGACTCCCTGGCGAGCGGCGTGCGCGGCAGCCGGGCCGCCTAGCTCAACCACCCAACAGCGCGGGAGTTTTGCGCATGAACCCCGGAGGCTTGCGCCGATGAACTGGATCACCAACTACGTCAGGCCGAAGATCCGCGCGCTGGTGCAGAAGCCGGAGGTGCCGGACAACCTCTGGGAAAAGTGCTCCAGCTGCAGTCAGATGATCTTCCACCGCGAGTTGGAGAACAACCTGCGGGTCTGCCCGCACTGCGGCTTCCACATGCGCATCGGCGCGCGCCGGCGCCTCGAGCTGCTGTTCGACGACGGCAAGTACAAGGTGATCGAGCTGCCGGACGTGCCGCTCGACCCGCTGAAGTTCCGCGACCGCAAGCGCTACACCGACCGCCTGCGCGAGGCGCAGGCCAAGAACGGGCCGGATGAGGCCATCGTCGTGGCGCACGGCCAGATGGGCGGCAAGTCCGCCGTCATCGCCGCATTCAATTTCGCCTTCATGGGCGGCTCCATGGGCATCGCCGTCGGCGAGGGCCTGCTCGCCGCCGCGCGCCTCGCCGTGCTGCAGGAAGCGCCGCTCATCGTCATCCCGGCCTCCGGCGGCGCGCGCATGCAGGAGGGCATCCTCTCGCTTATGCAGATGCCGCGCTCCGTCGCCGCCGTCGAGATGGTGAAGGAAGCCGGCCAGCCCTACGTCGTGGTGCTGACCGATCCCACCACCGGCGGCGTCTCCGCCTCCTTCGCCATGCTGGGCGACATCTCGCTCGCCGAGCCCGGCGCGGTGATCGGCTTCGCCGGCCAGCGGGTGATCGAGGAGACCATCCGCGAGTCCCTGCCCGAGGGCTTCCAGCGCGCCGAGTACCTGCTGGAGCACGGCATGGTCGACATGGTGGTACGGCGCAGCGAGCTGCGCGATACCCTGGTGCGCATCCTCGGACTGCTGCGCGACAGGACGCCGACCGCGGAGGTCGTACCGATCAAGGGGGCGGCCGCCGGCAAGACCGCCGCACCAAAGGCGGATACCGGCAACGGGGCGGCGCCGGCGGGGGTTTCCAAAACCGTCGAGATCCCGCGCGCGCCCAAGGACAAACCGAAGGAAGGCGCCGCGGCAGAAATCGCCGGCGAGGGCAAGACGCCCGACAAGGGGAGCGATGCCCCCCGCAAGTGATGCGCCGGTATCCGCCGCTCCGCCTGGCGGCAAGACCAGCGACGCGGTCCTCGACCGCCTGACCCGCCTCCATCCCAAGGTCATCGACCTCTCGCTCGGCCGCGTCGAGCGGCTGCTCGCGCTGCTCGATCACCCCGAACGGCGCCTGGCGCCGGTGGTGCACGTCGCCGGCACCAACGGCAAGGGCTCGCTGCTCGCCTTCCTGCAGGCCATGCTGCAGGCCGCCGGCAAGCGGGTGCAGGTCTATACCTCGCCGCATCTCGTGCGCTTCCACGAGCGCATCCGGCTGAGCGGCGGCCTGATCGACGAAGCAGCGCTGATCGCCCTTCTGGAGCACTGCGAGGCGGTCAACGGGCCGGAGCCGATCACCTTCTTCGAAGTGACCACCGCCGCCGCCTTCCTCGCCTTCGCGCAGGAAGCCGCCAGCGAAGAGGGGGCCGACATCCTGCTGCTGGAGACCGGCCTCGGCGGGCGCCTGTACGCCACCAACGTGATCGACCGGCCGCTTCTCACCACCATCACGCCGGTCGCCCTCGACCACCAGCAGTTCCTCGGCACCACGCTGGAGGCCATCGTCGGCGAGAAGGCCGGCATCATGAAACCCGGCGTGCCCTGCGTAGTCGGCCCGCAGGAGCCCGCGGCGCTGACGGTGCTGGAGCGGAAGTCAGAGCAGGTGGGGGCGCCGCTCTTCGTTCACGGCCGCGACTGGACCTTCACGGCAACGCTAGAGGGTTTTCGCTACGAGGATGCGGGCGGCGTTCGCGAGTTGCCCAAGCCGTCGCTGCGCGGGCCGCACCAGATCGCCAACGCCGCGCTGGCCGTGGCCTGCGCGACAAGGCTGGAAGGCTTCGCGCTGGACGACGCTGCGCTGGCCGCCGGGATCGCCCGGGCGAGCTGGCCGGCGCGGCTGCAGCGGCTGACCCGGGGCCCGCTGGTGGAGATCCTGCCTGAAGGCTGGGAGCTGTGGCTCGACGGCGGGCACAACCCGGCCGCCGGAGTCGCTCTCGCCGAGAGCCTCAAGGAGTGGCACGACCGGCCCCTCGACCTGGTCTACGGCATGCTGGATACCAAGGTGGCCGCCGGCTACCTGGAGGCCCTGGCGCCCCACGTCCACAGCCTGCAGGCGGTGCGGATTCCCGACGAAAAGGCCAGCCTGCCGGCGGAGACCGCGGCCGGCCATGCGGTGAAGGCGGGGATCGACGCGAGGCCCGCCGGCTCCGTCAGCGCGGCGGTGCGGGCGATCGTCGAACAGGCAAGGGCCCAGGGGCAGACCCGGGGCCGCATCCTGATCTGCGGCTCGCTCTACCTTGCCGGCCACGTTCTGCGCGACAACGGCTAGGCGCGGCTGTCAGTAGTTGTTGGTAACAGCGATGTAGTCGGGGTCTTCCTGCGACTCGCGCTCGTGGGTCAGGAAGTCGTAGTAGCCGCAGCGCTTGCGTCCGGGATACTCGCGGCAGATCTTCGGGCGCGCCTCGTAGACCGTGCAGAGACGCTTCTTGGTATCGAAGAAGCGGCAGATGCTGCCGAAGTGCTCGTCGTCCTGATGCCGCAGAACGCGCGGGGCCTCGTCCATGCCTTTTTCCTTGAAGCCCTTCTTGGTGTAGCGCTTGCGCGCTTCTTCTTCGCTCACGCCGAAGTGCTCGGCCAGGCGCCTGATGTCCTTCGGCTTGGCATGGATGTTCGGGTAGGAGCAGCAGTAGCCCGGACACTTCAGACAGTCGTACTTCACTTTCCCCACGGCTCAGCTTTCTCCACTTGATCTTTGAATTTCTTGGTTCCCGTTCGAAAGCGGACCTTCGGGACTCACCGACGCGCTGTCAAGGGTGGCTATCCTGGGGGCCAGGAATTAACCGACTGCAAAGAAACAAAAGTTTCATCTAGGGCTGCCGTCGTGCCGCGGTGCGAAAGAGATACACCCCGCCGCATCTCTGCGGTGGCCCAGGCGCAAAAAGAAACACCCCGCCGGATCTCTCCGGCGGGGTGATACTGGCTTTTCGGGGGGATACGTGCTTTTCGGGGTACCGTATCTGGAAACTAACTTTTCCTCGTTACCCTTATCTATCTAGGCCGTCAGACGACGGATTCAACCCATTCCATCAGCTGACCCTTGCCGACGGCGCCGACCTTGGTCGCGGCGACCTGGCCGTCCTTGAACAGCATGAGGGTGGGAATGCCGCGCACGCCGTACTTCTGCGGGGTTTGCGGGTTGTCGTCGATGTTGATCTTGGCGACCGTGACTCGGCCGTCCATCTCGTCTGCGATCTCTTCCAGCACCGGTGCGATCATCTTGCAGGGGCCGCACCATTCGGCCCAGAAGTCTACGATGACAGGACCGGAGGCCTTCAAGACGTCCTGCTCGAAAGTACCGTCGCTGGTGGCTCTTGTGCTCATGAAAACTATCCCTGTGCGGATGGCGACAGGGGGCCGATCAGGCCCCAGGGTCGTGGAGAGTTGCCGTCAATGTAGGGAGCGCCAACGGGCAGCGTCAAGGCGCGTGACCCGCCAGCAGCGCATCGCTGAGTTGCATGAGGCGGGGTTGATCCGTCCACAGAAGATAGCTGCGAATCGCCCGCCCAGGGTAGATCCGCGCCAACAGCGCGCGGTAGGCCGCCATCTGCTTCAGATAGAGGGCCGGAACCGCGGATTCGGTCTGCGGCGCCGGGCGCTGGCTCTTGTAGTCGATCAGCCAGATCGTATCATTTTCAACCAAGAGGCGATCAATCTGACCTGAAATCGCCTGCGAGCCCGTAGCCGTCCCGACGAGCCCGGCAAGCGGCACCTCGGCGCGGCTGCCCGGCCCGAAGAGCGGTGCCAGTTCCGGGGCCTCCAGCACCCCCAGGACCTCCCTGAGGATGTCTTCCTGCTGCTCCAGCGCCAGGTCGTGCAGGGGGCTGGCGAGGAAGGACCGCCCGGCGGCGGCGCGCGCCTCGGGCGCAAGGCCCGGCAAGGACTGCAGCAGGCGGTGGATCAGCAGGCCGCGGCGGAAGCGGCTGCCGCCGTCGTCCCCGAGCGGCGAGCGCGAGGGCGGTTCGGCCTCGGCCGGCCGCGACGGTGCCAGCGGCTGCGGCGGTGCCGGCTCCGGCGGGGCGGCGCGCAGCGCCCAGTCGGGCAGCG
>DAIQBR010000275.1:0-5551 GCA_036781105.1 Kiloniellaceae bacterium | reverse complement strand
GCTTCGGCCGCGACTACATCATCCCCAGCCCCTTCGATCCGCGCCTGGTGCTGGAGATCGCGCCGGCGGTGGCCAGGGCGGCGATGGACAGCGGCGTGGCGACGCGCCCGATCGAGGACTTCGAGGCCTACCGCCAGAACCTGCAGCGCTTCGTGTTCCGCTCCGGCCTGATCATGAAGCCGATCTTTCAGCGCGCGAAGGAAGACCCCAAGCGCGTCATCTATGCCGAGGGCGAGGACGAGCGGGTGCTGCGCGCGGTGCAGGTGGTGGTCGACGAGGGCCTCGCCCTGCCGATCCTGGTCGGCCGGCCCGACGTGGTGGCGACGCGGGTGCAGCGTCTCGGCCTGCGCATTCGCCCCGGCGAGGACGTGCCGCTGATCAACCCGCAGGACGACCCGCGCTTCCGCACCTATTGGCAGACCTACCACGAGCTGATGGAGCGCAAGGGCGTGTCGCCCGAGGCGGCGCGCGAGATCGTGCGCACCCGCAACTCGGTGATCGCCGCCCTGGCGGTGAAGCTGGGCGACGCCGACGCCATGATCTGCGGCACCACCGGGCGCTACCGCCGCCAGCTGGAACATGTCATCGACGTGCTGGGCATGGCCGACAACGTGCTCGACTGCTCGGCGATCAGCCTGGTCATCCTGCCGAGCGGGTCCTTCTTCATCGTCGACACCTATGTGACGCCGGACCCGACCGCCGAGGAAGTCGCCGAGATGACCCTGCTGGCGGCCAGGCACGTCCGCCGCTTCGGCCTGACGCCGAAGGTGGCGCTGCTGTCGCACTCCAGCTTCGGTTCGTCCAACGCGCCTTCGGCGCAGAAGATGCGCAAGGCACTGGCCCTGCTGCATCGCCGGGCTCCCGACCTGGAGGTCGAGGGCGAGATGCACGCCGACGCGGCGCTGAACGAGGCGATCCGCGAGAACGTATTTCCCAATTCGAAGTTGAAAGGCACGGCGAACCTGCTGGTGATGCCGACCCTGGATGCCGCCAACATCGCCTTCAACCTGGTGAAGGCGCTGGGCGAGGGACTCTCGGTCGGCCCGATCCTGCTCGGCGCCTCGGCGCCGGCGCATATCCTGACGTCATCGGTGACCGCCCGTGGTATCGTGAACATGAGCGCGGTGGCTGTGGCCGACGCGCAGGATCGTGCCATCGAAGACTGAACCCACTTGTCCCGGGGCCTGCCCCGGCAAGCCCCGCGAAGAGTAGCCCGGCCATGTCGCAGACCCCGCCCGAGAGAGACGACAGCGACGCCTGGCTGCCCGAGGTGCAGCCCGATGCCTACGGCCTCTCTTCCGATGTGGCGGAAGCGGTCTCCGTGGCCCTGGAGAAGGGCGACGACAAGGAAGCCCGCGCGCTGGCGGACGAGCTCCACGAGGCCGATCTCGCCGACCTGCTGGAATACCTCGACCGCGACGAACGGCTGCAGCTGATCAAGGCGCTGGGCGCCGACTTCGACCTGGAGGTGTTGACCTTCCTGGACGTCGCCGTCCGCGAGGAGATCATCGAGGCGCTGGAGCCGCGGCACATCGCCTCCTCGCTGTCGGACCTGGACAGCGACGACGCCGTCGACATCATCGAAGACCTCGACGAGGAGGCCCAGCAGGAGGTGCTGGCGGCGCTGCCGCGGGCCGAGCGCCTGGTGCTGGAGGAGAGCCTCAGCTTTCCCGAAGACTCCGCCGGCCGCATCATGCAGCGCGAGCTGCTGGCGGTGCCGTCGAACTGGACGGTGGGCGAGACCATCGACTACATGCGCTCGGCCAAGGATCTGCCGGACGACTTCTACGACCTCTACATCGTCGATCCCAAGCACCAGCCGCTGGGCTACGTGCCGCTGAGCCGGGCGATGCGCACGCGCCGCCCGGTGAAGCTCACCGAGATCATGAACGACGACATGAAGACGGTGCCAACCTCCATGGACCAGGAGGAGGTCGCCTACCTGTTCCGCCAGTACGGCCTGGTCTCGGCCCCGGTGGTCGACGCCGCCGGCCGCCTGGTCGGCGTGGTCACCGTCGACGACGTGGTGCACATCATCGACGAGGAGGCCGAGGAGGACCTGCTGAAACTGGCCGGCGTCCAGGAGACCGACCTTTACAGCGCCGTGCTGGACACCACGAAGTCGCGTTTCGCCTGGCTGCTGATCAACCTCTTCACCGCGGTGGCAGCCTCCGTCGTCATCGCCTTCTTCGAGGAAACCCTGGAGCGCATCGTCGCCCTGGCGGTGCTCATGCCGATCGTCGCCTCGATGGGCGGCAACGCCGGCACCCAGACCCTGACCGTTGCGGTGCGCGCCATCGCCATGCGTGACCTCAGTCCCGGCAATGCGCTGCGCTTCGTCTGGAAGGAGCTGCTGGTCGGCCTGGCCAACGGCCTGATGTTCGCCGTCGTCGCCGGCGCCATCGCCTGGCTGTGGTTCGACATGCCCTCGATCGGCTTCATCATCGCCGCGGCCATGGTGATCAACCTGGTGGTGGCGGCGCTGTCCGGCGCCCTGGTGCCGCTGGGGCTGGAGAAGGTCGGCGTCGATCCGGCGGTCGCCTCCAGCGTGGTGCTGACCACGGTCACCGACGTGATCGGCTTCTTCGCCTTTCTCGGGCTGGCGACGATTTTCCTGCTGTGACCGGAGCCGCCGCGCGGGCGGCGAGGGCGGCTCAGTTCTGCTTGAAGCGGCCGTTGATGATGGTGCCCGTCTCGCTGCGCGCGTAGGGGTCCGGGTTGGTGGTGTCGAGCTGGTTCTCCAGCTCTTCCAGTTCACCCGACGTCTTCAGCGCCTCGCGTTCCAGGCGCATCTCGCGCTCGATCGCGCTCTCGCAGGCCGCGGTCAGGCCGGCCAGCGCCACCAGCGTGCCGACGAGGAACCAGCGCCCCGCCCGGAGGCGTCCTGTCCGTGCGTGTTCCATGCCTAAATTCCTCACTTGCGAGCCTTCAGCACGGGAGCACCCGCGCCGGGGCACTATGGCCCTTTCGCGGGGGGCTGTGCAAGCCGGCGGGCGGCGATATCCTGGCTTCTCCCGCCGCGTTCAGATCCGGAGTCCCAGCCAGATGCCTGAGTTCACCCCGAAAGATTCCGCTTTCGCCGAGCGCGTGCGGGCCAGCTTCGCGCGCCAGACAATCATGGCGCTGATCGGCGCGCGCCTGGGCCGCATCGCGCCGGGCGAGGTGGAGATCGAGCTGCCGTTCCGCGCCGACCTCTGCCAGCAGCACGGCTTCTTCCACGCCGGGGTGACCAGCACCATCGCCGACTCCGCCGGCGGCTATGCCGCCTTCACGCTGTTTCCCGCCGATGCCTCGGTGCTTGCGGTGGAGTTCAAGATCAACCTGCTGGCGCCGGCCGACGGCGACCTGCTGCGCGCGGTCGGCCGCGTGGTGAAGCCGGGGCGCACCCTGACGGTCACCGAGGCCGAAGTCAGCGTGGTGAAGGACGGCGTCGAGAAACCCTGCGCCCGCCTCAGCCAGACCCTCATGTGCCTCGCCGGCCGCCCGGATATGCCGCAGGCGGGTTAGCCCGACGCCAGCGCCCGTTCCTTCATACCGGCGTAGTAGCCGAAGCCGTACCAGTCGGCCAGGTCGCGCCACTCGCGTGCCTCAAGCGGATCGCCGCCGTCGCCGGCGAGCAGTTCGACCAGCAGGTTGCGGTCTTCCCTGGTGAGTTGCTGGATGCGCTGCGCGATGGACGAGGTGGACTTGCCGAGCTCGGCTTTCAGGCAGTCGGTCGAGCCAAGTTCTTCCTTCAGCATGTGGTCCAGCAGGGCGGGCCATTTTTCGGCCAGCACGAGGAAGCGGGCGAGGCGGTCGATGTGCATGGCCTCGGGCCTCACGGCAGCCGTCAGATAGGTCTGCAGGCGAAAGCCGTTGATGAACCGCTTCAGGCGTCGCGGGTTGTCGAAGTAGCGGCTGCCGTAGCGCCGTGCCATGGCGATGACGTCGTCGGAATCGCTCGGCGTCTCGCGCTCGTCCTGCTCTTCCAGGCCGAGGCCCTGACGCAGCCGGCGGACGAGGCCGGGTGTCTTCTGCTCCTGAGCCGCGGAGGCTTCGCCGGGGAGGGCAGCGGCCGCTGCCCCTGCCTCGGCCGCCGGCGGCCCGCCCGGGGCTTGCTCCGGCGTGGCCTGCGCATCCTCGATTGCCATCGCGGCGGCGACCAGGCGTTCCATCTCCTGCGGGCTGTGCGCCGGCAGGGTCAGGCGGGCCTGGATGATCTTTTCGAGAAACTTGTAGCCGCTGCCGTGCTCCATGGTGTTGGCGTCGCCGACGGAGTGGGCGAGTTCCGGGCGCTCCCGCTCGATGACGCTGGCGACGATGCGCATGTCCATGCCCATGATGAAGATGCAGGTGTGCGAGACCTCGGCGAGCTGCAGCGCTTCGATGATCTCGCCCAGCACCTTTCCCTTGCAGCGGTCCAGGTCGTCGATGAAGACGATGACCTTCAGGTCGGCGGGAACCGCTTCTCTCAGCATCAGCATCTCCTGCTCGAACTGCGAGAGCGTGCCGATCTTGTCCTTGAAATCGGTCTTCTCGACGTATTCGAGCAGATTGAGGCCGAGCTTGTCGGACAATGTGACGTAGGCAAAGAGCACCGCGAGCAGGATCAAGAGCGCGACGGGTATGTACCAGAGATAGCCGGACGTCTCGCCGGTGGCCGCGGCGTAGAAGGCGGCGAGAAGTTTCTGGTCCTGCAGCACGGCGTCGCGGATCTTCGGCCAGTCCATGACGGCGAGGCTGGCGATGAGGGAGAGGAAGATCGCCGCCACGATGACGCGCAGGCCGAAGGCGAGATCCGCGTGACGGTCGAACTTCACGCGCAGGCGCCGGGCCCGGAACTTCCAGGTCTCCTGCCGGCTCAGGTGGTTTCGGAGGCAGCGGGTGATATTGGCGACGAAGGCGGCCCAGACCTGCTCCGGCTCGCTGTACTTCCAGGGATTGAACCAGGTGGTGGCGACCCGCATGGTCGTCTCGGGCGCCTTGCGCTTCAGCTGGGACTCGAGCATCCGCATGAACGACGTCTTGCCCTGGCCCCAGGGGGCGTTGATGGCAATGGCCAGCGGCGGACAGGTCTGCTCGGCGAGGATGAACTCCGCCACCGCCTCGACGTAGGGCCGGAAGCCGAGACGGTCCTGGGAGATGTCGGAGATCGCCGAGTCGCTGAGCGCCACCGGGCGGGCGGAGGCGGGCGCGCTGTCCGGGGAGGGCGTCGGTTCGGGCCCGGGCTCGGGGGGCTGTTGCTCGGGCGCGTCGCCGTCTTTGATTCCCAGCCGGTCCTTGGCGACGGCAGAGCCCTCGTCGGCTGCGAAGGCGCGTTCCAGCGCGGCCAGGCTCTGCGGGCCCAGCATGGCGTCGAGCGCGACGGTGGCGCCTTGGTTGAGCAGCCACTTCTGCAGGGTCTCGACGCCCGGCTGCGGGCGCCGCTGGCTGGGATCGAACTCGAAGCGCTCCGCCGCCCAGGCGAGAGCGGGGGATATGTCGGCACGCGCGCTCGCCTGTTCCGACTCGGAAAGGTTGTCGTCGGGCTGGTTCGCCATCGTCGCCTCCAAGTTCCAGCCGTGATCCGCAA
>DAIQBR010000274.1:3980-5557 GCA_036781105.1 Kiloniellaceae bacterium | reverse complement strand
TTCATCTGCTCGAAGTGCGCGAAGGCGGCGTCTGAATAGGCGCGCCAGCCCTCGGCCGTCTTCTGGGCCAGGTTGTCGCCCATGACGTTCAGCGGCCGGCCGCTGGCGTAGGCGATCATCAGGATCTTGGCGGCGCGCTCGAAGTGGTAGAGGTGGTCGAAGGCCTCGGCCACCGTGGCCGCCGCGCAGGTCAGGCCGTGGTTGCCCATGGCGAGGATCGGCCTGTCTCCCATCGCTTCTGCCAGGCGCGCGCCTTCCTCGGCCTCGTCGGCGATGCCGCCGAAGCCGTCGTCGTAGTTCACCAGGTCGTAGAAGCGCGCCGTGGTCTGCTCGATCGGCAGCATGCGCGGGTCCTTCAGGCCCATCAGCGCGGTGGCGTTGTGCGGGTGGCAGTGCAGCAGCACCCGCGCCTCCGGCTTGGCGCGGTGGATCGCCCCGTGGATGCACCAGGCCGAGGGGTCGGGCGCGCCCGGGCGCGACATGGTCTCTTCGTCGTCGGCGTCGAGCAGCAGCAGCTCGCTGGCGCGGATCTTCTGGAAGTGGCGCCACTTCGGGTTCATCAGGAACTTCTTGCCGTCGGCCGAGACCGCGGCGGAGAAGTGGTTGGCGACGCCCTCGTGCCAGTCGAACTTCACCGCCAGCCGGAAGGCCGCCGCCAGGTCGACGCGCAGCGTTTCCTCGTCGATTGCTACCGAAGTGATCGGGCTCGAACCGTCGGCGCTCATGGGAACTCCCTTACTTACTTGAACCGGCCTTCCGCCACCGCGGCGCGGTAGGTGCTGCGCACTTCGCCGCGCTCCACGTAGGTGCCGCGCAGGTAGCGCTCGCCGCTTTCCGCGGTGTAGGCGTCGCGGCCGTGCACCACGCGGTGGTTGTCGAAGACCACGCATTCGCCGGCCTTCAGGCGGTACCTTACCAGATATTTCGGGTCGCGCAGCAGGCGTCCGAAGCGCCGGAGCGCCGGGTAGTAGCGGTCCAGTTCCGCCTGCGGCAGGTCGATGACGTCCAGCAGGTGCTGGCTGATGGTCAGGCCGGAGACCTCGCCGTGGCGGTCCAGCTCGATGACCCGCTGGCGCGCGCGGATGTCGAAGCCCTCGTGCTCCCAGTAGAAGGGGATCTCGGTCTCCGCCAGCAGCCGGAAGTCCTCCGGGCGGTCGCGGCGGAAGTCCTCGGCGGCGGCGGCGCCGCCCAGAATGAGATTGTCGCCGCCGGTCACCGAGTTGCGCCGGCAGTGCAGGAACTGCACGCCGGGGGCCAGCTCCTCGGCCGGCACGTCGGTGTGCATCTCCAGCGCGCCGGCGGTGTAGGCGAGGTTGATGGGATCGACATGCACGCGCACGTCGAAGTAGTCGCCGAAGAAGGTCGGCCGCACCTGGCCCAGCAGCCGCGCCGTCTCGGTGAGGCCTTCGTCGCTGTCCGGCATGCCGGTGACGATCGACACGCCCTCCACCAGCAGCGTCTTGGCCCATTCCGCGACCAGCGCCTTGCTTTGCAGGAGCTCCGGCTGCGCAAAGCGCGCGATGGCGGGGTAGTGGTCGGCGTACCACAGCCGGCGCGGCAGCTCGGCCGGGTCGTGC
>DAIQBR010000274.1:2963-3970 GCA_036781105.1 Kiloniellaceae bacterium | reverse complement strand
GGCAGGCCCTTGGCGTAGGGCGCCAGCCAGTCGAGCAGGTGGCGCGTCACGTGGCCGCTGCCCTGCCAGACGATCTCCAGCGTGTCCCCGTCCACCCGCGCGCTGGCGGGGATCGGTTCCACATCCTGGAACACGTCGTAGGTGCGCTCGCGCGTCACCTTGTCGAAGGAGGTCGGGCAGTTGTCGCGCAGCCAGGTGTAGTTGAAGTAGCCGCGCGTGCCGTCAGGCAGCGGCAGGTCCAGGCCCAACTCCTTCAGCACGACACCCTCATCAAGTACAGCCGCCACACTTCCGTCCATCGCCGTCCCACTCCAGAGCGAAACCCGGCGGGAGGAGTCCGGCCGGGCTTCCAGGGTCACAGAATTAAGATAACGTAATCTTGCTGGCGGAGCCTTAGAAAGGCTGATAAATCCAATAATAAGATAACTGAAAGATTATATTATGAGCGATCGCCTGCCGCCGCTCCGCCTGCTCCAGGTCTTCGCCGCCGTGCAGCGCGCCGGCGGGCCGCGCGCCGCCGCGGGGGAGCTGAACGTCTCCCAGCCGGCGGTGAGCCAGGCCCTGCGCCAGCTCGAGGATTTCCTCGGCGCCAGGCTCTTCGACCGCCGCACCCGCCCGGCCCGCCTCACCGAGGCCGGGCGCCTGCTGCACGCGGCGACGGCGGAGGGGCTCGGGCGCATCGCCGCCGCCGTCGAGGAGATCTCCCGCCTGGAGCGCGAGACGGCGCAGTCGCTGCGCGTCGCCTGCACCATCGGTTTCGCGACCTACTGGCTGATGCCGCGGCTCGCCGCCTTCAACGCGGCGCATCCCGAGGTCGCCGTCCACGTCTCCACCATCCAGGCCGGCGCCCCGGCGCTGGAGACCGGCGTCGACATCGCCGCGCGCTTCGGCGACGGCCGCTGGGACGACGGCGCCGTGGCGCTGCTGTTCGAAGAAGAGATCCGCCCGCTGGCCAGCCCCGCCCTGGCCGAGCGCCTGCAGGACGAAGCGGCCCCGCTCGCCGCCGC
>DAIQBR010000274.1:0-2932 GCA_036781105.1 Kiloniellaceae bacterium | reverse complement strand
TCCACGTCGAGGCCGACGACCCGCGCTGGACCTCCTGGCCCGCCTACCTGCGCTTGACCGGCCAGACCCGCGACCAGTGGCACGCCCAGGACCTGCGCTTCACCAACTACGTGCAGGCGACCCAGGCGGCGCTGGCCGGGCAGGGCGCCCTCTTGGGCTGGCGCTCCATCGCCGGCGACCTCGTCGCCGAGGGCCGCCTCGTCCCGCCCCCGACAGCGCCTATTACCTCGTCACCGCCCGCGAAGCCCGCGCCCCCGCCGCGCTGCTGGTGGCCTGGCTGAAGGAGCACGCCTGAGGCCATCCTTCGAGACGCTCGCTGGCGCTCGCTCCTCAGGATGAGGTTTCAAGTTTTGCCTCATCCTGAGGAGCCCCGAAGGGGCGTCTCGAAGGACGAGGCAAAACCGGCGCAGCGCAACAATTGAAACCCGCCGCGACGCGCGTGAAACCCTTTTGCCCGCGCCGCGACATCAAGCCGACACGCAGGGCCCCTATCTCTCCAGCCTGGGCGGAAGACACTTCCGCCGCTGCCTTGGAGAAAGACCATGCTGACCGGACTGAACCTCACGCTGCCGACCTGGGCCGACCTGCTGAACGCCGCCGGCGTCTTCGCGCTGGCCAACGCCGCGCTGCGCTGGTACCGGCGCCACCGCGACCTGCGCCACGTGATGGAGCTCGACGACTACCTGCTGCACGACGTCGGCCTCACCCGCGATGAGGTGACGCGCGCCTGGCACCAGCCGTTCTGGCGGCACTGAGCCCCGGAGCCGTGATCATGTCCTTCGCAGAAGACATCGACGCCGCCGTGGCCCGCCTGGAGCGCAGCGGCGGCCTGCGCCTGCCCACCGACGGCGGCGGCATTTCCCCCGCGCTGATCCGCGCCGGCCAGCACCGCGCCCGCGATCTGCGCGCCGAGGCGATGCGCGGTTTCTTCGGGACGCTGTTCCGCCTGCCGCAGCGCGCCCGCTTCGAGCCCGAACCCACGGTATCGACGGTGGGGTAATTTTTTCCCTCTCCCCTCGCGGGAGAGGGAACAAACTCAACAATACTTCTCCGGCCCTTCCCACTGCGCCGCCGAGTAGCGGTCGCCGTGCGCCCAGCCGGCCGGCAGCACTTCCTCGATGGCGTCGAGCTCGTCGTCGCTCAGCGCCAGCGACCCGCCGGCCGCCAGTTCCTTCAGGTGTTCCACCGAGCGCGTGCCGGCAATCGCGATGACGCTGGGGCTGCGGTGCAGCAGCCAGGCCACCGCCAGGCTCGCCGCCGCCACGCCTCTGTCCGCCGCCAGCCGGCGGAAGCCGTCGGAGATGCTGACGTTGGCCAGCAGGTTCTTGCCCAGGAAGCGCGGGTTGCCCTTCAGGAAATCGGAAGCTTCGCAGCGCGCCGCGTCCGGCGGCGTATCGGTGAGCAGCCCGCGCCCGACCGGCGAGAAGGCGACGAGACTCGCGCCCAGCGCCTCGCAGCCCTGCACCAGGCCCAGTTCGGGCGAGCGCGTCTGCAGCGAGTATTCCGACTGCACCGCCGCCACCGGATGCACCACCGCCGCGCGGCGCAGCGAGGCCGGCGCGATCTCCGAGAATCCGAACGACCGGATCTTGCCCGCCTGGATGAAGCCCGCCAGGGTCTCCGCCACTTCCTCGATCTCCAGGCGCGGATCGCGCCGGTGCACGTAGTAGAGCTCGACGCTCTCCACGCCCAGGCGCTTCAGGCTGGCGTCCAGTTCGGCTTCCAGGTGCGCCCTGGAATTGTCGAAGCCGCGCTTGCCGGTCTCCGGGTCGCGCGTGATGCCGGCCTTGGTGGCGATGCGGAAGAGGCCGTCCTTCGCCTTGCCCTGCCTGGCCAGAAACGACCCGATCACCGTCTCCGACAGCCCCATGCCATAGACGTTGGCGGTATCGATGTGGTCGATCCCCAGGTCCAGCGCCGCCGTCAGCACCTCGTGCGAGGCCGCTTCGTCGGTCGGCCCATAGAAGTTGGTGAACGACATCGCCCCCACCCCCACCGCCGAAACGGAGGGCCCCCCGGGCCCCAGTTGCCGCCGCTGCATCGCGCATTCCCCTCACTGCTGCTGCTCTATTCGTTCGCGGGCGAAGATAGGCGAAGCCGCCACGCAAGGCTACCCTCTCCCCAGCGCGGGAGAGGGTTGCGCAGCGTTAGTGAGCGTCAGCGAACTTACGCGAAGCTGGGTGAGGGGGACGGCTCGGTGAGGGCGGTTCCCCCTCACCCAGCTACAGCTAGGCGCGCTGCACGCGCCAAGCTTTCGCAACCCTCTCCCACCAGGGGAGAGGGGAAAAGAAAGCCCTCTCCCCAGCGTGGGAGAGGGTTGCGCAGGCTTACGCGAACGCCGTTCGCGTTAGCCGAAGCTGGGTGAGGGGGCGTTTTGTTTATCTCTCCGCCAGCGCCAACCTCACCCCCAGCACCGCAAAGGCCGCCGCAAAGCTCCGCCGCAGCCAGGCCATCACCCGCGGCCGCGCGATCACCTGCCGCCGCATCACCGCGGCGAAAGCGCCGTAGCCCACGAACACCACGAAGGTCAGCGCCATGAACACCGCCGCCAGCATCAGCATCGTCGCCGTGGGCGCAACAGCGGACGCCGGCACGAACTGCGGCAGGAAGGCGAGGAAGAACAGCGACAGCTTGGGATTGAGCACGTTCAGCAGCACCCCGGCCACCACGATGCGCACCCCGCTCTTCTTCTCCACGACAGCGTCCGCATCGGGCACAGCCAGCGCCCCGCCCGCGCGCAGCACCGACCAGGCCATCCACAGCAGGTAGGCGACGCCCAGCACCTTCACCACCTGGAAGGCCAGCGCCGAGGCATGCAGCAGCGCCGCCAGCCCGACAACGCTCGCCGCGATGTGCGGCAGGATGCCCAGCGTGCAGCCGAAGGCCGCCAGCACGCTCGCCCGCCCCCCGCGCGACAGCCCCACCGCCAGCG
>DAIQBR010000273.1:3884-5570 GCA_036781105.1 Kiloniellaceae bacterium | reverse complement strand
CCTCCGCATCTTCAGGCGTGCCACTGTGTGGAGATGCGGGCGCGAGGCCGAGCAGGTCTTCCGGCAGCACCCGGCTGACGAAGGTGCCGGAGCCGGCGTGGCCCTCCAGGTAGCCTTCGCTCAGGAGCTGGTCGAAGGCGCTGACCACGGTGTTGCGCGAGCAGCCGAGTTCGCCGGCGAGCGCACGGCTGGACGGCAGGCGCGAGCCGGGGGCGAGGCCGCCGGCCAGGATCACCTCGCGGAGCTGGTCGTAGAGCTGCCGCTGCAGGGAGATCGCCGACTCGCGGTCGAGGGCGAGCGCCAGCAGCGGCGTCCGGCGCCGCGCCGGCAGCGGCGTCGCGGTCATGGCCGGCCCCTGGCGGTCATGAGAGGCCTCCGGCGGGCTGGAAAGTGGCACCTGGATATATCAAGAAGCGGCCCTTTCTGGGAAACCACTATGGCTCTAGCGTGGCGCCCGTTCCAGCCCGAATCCCGACAGGATCCGCACCATGACCGCTGCCCAGATCGACTTTCCGCCCACGGAAAGGACCCGCGTGAAGCGCTCCTTCGAGCGCGGCCGCTACGACCGGGGGACGGTGCACGCCATCCTCGACGCCGGCCTGATGTGCCACGTCGGCTATGTCATCGACGGCCAGCCCTACGTGACGCCGACGGCCTACTGGCGCGAGGGCGACCACGTCTACTGGCACGGCTCCTCGGCCAGCAAGATGCTGCGCCACCTGAAGGAGGGCCCGCGGGTCTGCTTCACCGTGGCGCTGATGGACGGCCTGGTGCTGGCGCGCTCGGGCTTCCACACCTCGGTGAACTACCGCTCGGTGATGGCCTTCGGCCAAGCCGAGGTGGTGAGCGATCCGGCGGAGAAGCTGGCCAAGCTGGAGGCGATGATGGAGCGCATCGTGCCCGGGCGCTGGCCGGACCTGAAGCCGCCGACGGCGCAGGAGCTGAAGGCCACCACCCTGGTCGGCCTGAAGCTGGCGGAGGTCGTCGCCAAGCTGCGCAGCGGCCCGCCGGTCGACGAGCCGGAGGACTATGCCCTGGACGTCTGGGCCGGCGTGGTGCCGACGACGACGGTGATCGGCGCGCCCGAGGACGATCCCAGGCTGAAGCCCGGCATCGACGTGCCGGAAAACCTCTCACTCATCCGCATCGGTTAGAGCGGGACCCGCCTTGCGCAGGGGGCCCATGCGCGATGGGCGTTTGCCGCCGGGGCGGCGAGCGGGTATCTGCGGAGCATGAGCACCCCCGCCAGCACCACAAGACCTGCCGCGCGCGACCTGGCCGGCCTCTCGGCGGCCGGCGTCTTCGTGCTGCTGTGGAGCACCGGCTTCATCGGCGCCAAGCTGGGCGTACCGCACGCCGATCCGCTGACCTTCCTGGCCCTGCGCTTCGCGCTCGCCACCGTCCTGCTGCTCGCCTTCGCGCTCGCCACCCGCGCGCCCTGGCCGCGCGACCCGGCGCAGATCGCGCACCTCTGCGTCGCCGGCGTGCTGCTGCACAGCATCTACCTGGGCGGCGTCTACGTCGCCATGTCGGTGGGCGTCGAGGCCGGCACCTCGGCCATCATCGTCAGCACCCAGCCGGTGCTGGTCGCCGCGCTGGCCGGCGTGCTGCTGGGCGAAAGGGTGACGCTGCGCCAGTGGGGCGGCCTGGTGCTGGCGGCGGTCGGCGTGACCCTGGTGGTGTGGC
>DAIQBR010000273.1:0-3795 GCA_036781105.1 Kiloniellaceae bacterium | reverse complement strand
CCAGAAGCGCTACTGCCAGAACATGCCGCTGCGCAGCGGCTCGGTGATTCAGTATGCCGCGGCGGGCAGCGCCGCCGGGCTCGGCTCGCTGATCTTCGAGGAGCAGTATGTCGACTGGACCGGCGAGCTGATCTTCGCCCTGGCCTGGCTGGTGCTGCTGCTGTCGGTGGGCGCCGTCAGCCTGCTCTACTGGCTGATCCAGCGCGGCGAGGCCGCCCGCGTCTCGACCCTGTTCTTCCTGGTGCCGCCGGTCACCGCGCTGGTCGCCTGGCCGGTGTTCGGCGAGACGCTGAGCCCGCTGGCGCTGGCCGGCATGGTGGTTACCGTGATCGGAGTCGCGCTGGTGAACCTGGAGAAGCGCCCGCCGGCGTCGGTCAAGACGCCGGGCTAGCGCGCTAGAAGTCGACGCAGATGCCCTTGCGCTCCCAGTCGCCGTAGCGCGTCGGCTCCGGCCCGCTGGGACCGCCCAGCTCTTTCGGCTTCTCAGCCTTCTTCACCGGCTCCTTTGCAGGAGCGGGGGCCGGATCCTTCAGGGGATCGACGGTGGCGGCTTTGGCCTTGGGCTTGCGGGTGGTGAACTTCGCGGTGAGTTTCTGGGGCATGGCCTTTATATGGCACCCGCCGGGCGCGGCGCCAAGTCTTGAAGCAGGGCCCGCCGCCGCCTACCTCTTGGAGGCCTCAAAAGCGCGATTTTTCCCAGAGAACTGCGGAACTTACGATGATGAACACCCTGCGCACCGGCATTCTGATGGCGGCGATGACCGGCCTCTTCCTGGCCGTCGGCTACCTCATCGGCGGCGCCGGCGGCATGCTCATCGCGCTCGCGGTCGCCGTCGCCATGAATGCCTTCGCCTACTGGAACGCCGACAAGATGGTGCTGCGCATGTACAAGGCGCGCCAGGTCGACCGCAGCAGCGCACCTTCGCTCTACGGCATCGTCGAGCAGCTCGCCGAGAACGCGGGGCTGCCGATGCCGCGGGTCTACATCATCGACGACGCCCAGCCCAATGCCTTCGCCACCGGGCGCAACCCGGAGAACGCGGCGGTGGCCGCCACCACCGGCCTGCTGCAGCGGCTCTCGCCGGAAGAGGTCGCCGGCGTCATGGCCCACGAGCTGGCGCACGTGAAGAACCGCGACACCCTAACCATGACGATCACCGCGACCATCGCCGGCGCGATCTCCATGCTGGCCAACTTCGGCCTGTTCTTCGGCAACAACCGCAACAACCCGCTGGGCATCGTCGGCACCCTGGCGATGATGATCCTGGCGATCTCGCGCACCCGCGAGTACGCCGCCGACCGCGAGGGGGCTGAGATCTGCGGCCGCCCGCTGTGGCTCGCCTCGGCGCTGGAGAAGATCGACCGCGCCGCGCGCGGCATCGACAACCGCACCGCCGAGGGCAACCCGGCGACGGCGCATATGTTCATCATCAACCCGCTGCACGCCCACCAGGTGGACGGCCTCTTCACCACCCACCCGCGCACCGAAAACCGCATCCAGCGGCTGCGCGAGCTGGCCGCCGAGATGGGCCAGGCGACCCCGCGCCCGGCGCGCCCCTGGGGCTGAGCAACCCTCACCTGTCGCGACCGAATCGTTTACCCTGCAGACCCATGAACCGGCCTGCGGAGGAAACGGTGGATAGCGTTCAGATCCGAAGCGTAGAGACGCAGCTCTACAGAATTCCTCTCGCCGAGGTGTTGAGCGACGCCAAGCACGGCGACCACAGCCACTTTGAACTGATCACCGTCCGGGTCGCGCTCACCGACGGGCTGGAAGGTTCCGGCTACTGCTATACCGGTGGCCGCGGCGGCCACGCCATTGCCGCGATGATCGAGCACGACCTGGCGCCCGTCCTGCACGGCAAGAACGCCGAGCCGGTCGAAGAGATCTACAACTTCATGAACGACCACCTGCACTACGTCGGCCGGGGCGGTATCGCCGGCTTTGCCATCTCTGCCGTCGACATCGCGCTCTGGGATCTGCGCGGGCGCAGACGCGGCGAGTCCCTCGTGCAGATGGCGGGGGGCCAGGGGCAGACGACGAAAGCCTATCGCGGCGGCATCGACCTGAACTTTCCCCTGGAGAAGCTGCTGGACAGCGTCCAAGGCCACCTCGTCGCCGGCTTCAATGGCGTGAAGATCAAAGTGGGGCACCGTGATCTCGCGATCGACGTCCACCGGGTCGCCGCAGTGCGCGAGGCGATCGGACCGGACACGACCTTCATGGTCGACGCGAACTACGCGCTGAGCGTCGACCAGGCCATCGCGGCGGCAAGAGCTTTTGCCGATTTCGACCTGCTGTGGTTCGAAGAGCCGATTCTTCCCGACAACTATCGCGGCTATGCGCGCATCGCCGAGGCCACCGGCATGCCGCTGGCGATGGGCGAGAACCTTCATATGCTGAGCGAATTCGAGCTTGCCTTCGCTGAAAGCAGGTTGTCCTACATTCAGCCCGACGCCGGGAACTGCGGTGGCATCACCGCCTGGCTGAAGGTTGCGGAGATGGCCAGGGCCGCCGGCCTGCCCGTCTGCTCTCACGGCATGCAGGAGCTGCATGTGAGCCTGATGGCGGCACAACCCAACGCCGGTTGGCTGGAAGTACACAGCTTCCCGATCGATGCCTACACCACCCGGCCCCTGTTGGTGGAAAATCACCTTGCCGTCGCCCCGGATATTCCCGGCAGCGGTGTCGTATTCGATGATGACAGATTGCGGCCCCATCGCGCCTCGAAGCGGTAGCTCGTAAAGGCTTGCAGAGGCCATGCCGAGGTCTTACAGCCTAGCGCCATGACCGAAACCCCCAAGAACCGCGACGTCAGAGGGCTGAACGCCCGCAAGACGGCCCTCGCGCTGGTGCGCGCCGTGCTGGAAAACGGGCGGCCGCTGGACGACGCCGTGGCCGGCAACCCCCACATGGCGAAGCTGGACCCGCGCGACCGCGCCTTTGCGCGCCTGCTGCTGGTGACCGTGCTGCGCCGCCTCGGCCAGATCGACGCCGCCATCGACCACTGCCTCGACCGGCCGATCCGCGCCAAGGACGTGATGCTGCGCCACATCCTGCGCCTCGGCGCGGCGCAGCTGCTGTTCCTGGAGACGCCGCCGCATGCCGCCGTCAGCACGTCGCTCGACCTCGCCAAAGGCCCGCGCCTGGCCGGCCAGCGCGGCCTGCTGAACGCCGTGCTGCGGCGCCTGTCGCGCGAAGGCGCCGCTCTGGTCGCAGGCCAGGACGCCGCCCGCCTCAACACGCCGGACTGGCTGTGGGACAGCTGGTGCACCGCCTACGGCGAGGCCACCGCCCGCGCCATTGCCGAAGCGCAGCAGGGCGAGCCGCCGCTGGATCTCTCCTGCAAGGGCGACGCCGCAGTCTGGGCGGAGAAACTCGGCGCCGGTCTCTTGCCGGGCGGCAGCCTGCGCCTGCCGGCCGGCCAGGGCGACGTCACCCGCCTGGCGGGCTACGCCGAGGGCGCCTGGTGGGTGCAGGACGCCGCGGCGGCGCTGCCGGCACGCCTGCTGGGCCCACTTTCCAGCGAGGGGGTGAAGGGAAAGCAGGTGATCGACCTCTGCGCCGCCCCGGGCGGCAAGACCGCGCAGCTTGCCGCCGCCGGTGCCGAGGTGATCGCGGTGGAGCGCAGCGTCGAGCGGCTGCAGCGCCTGCAGGAGAACCTCGACCGCCTGCAGCTCGGCGCGGCGCTGGTCGAGGCCGATGCCGCAAGCTGGCAGCCGCCGGCCCCCGCCGATGCCGTGCTGCTGGACGCGCCCTGTTCGGCTACCGGCACGATAAGGCGGCACCCCGAT
>DAIQBR010000272.1:0-5579 GCA_036781105.1 Kiloniellaceae bacterium | reverse complement strand
ACATCGATCCGCGGCACTTCACGCCCTCGGTGACGCCCGCCGAGGCGCTGAAGCGCCTCATGGCGACTCCCGATCTCTGCTCCAAGCGCTGGGTCTGGGAGCAGTACGACCACATGGTCATGGCCGACACCGTGGCGCGGCCGGGCGGCGACGCCGCGGTGGTGCGCATCCATGGCTCCAACCGCGGCCTTGCCATGTCGAGCGACTGCACCCCGCGCTACTGCAAGGCGGACCCGGAGCGCGGCGGCGCCCAGGCGGTCGCCGAGAGCTGGCGCTACCTGACGGCCGTCGGCGCCCGCCCCCTGGCGGTGACCGACAACATGAACTTCGGCAATCCCGAGCGCCCGGAGATCATGGGGCAGTTCGTCGGCTGCATCGCCGGCATGAAGGCGGCCTGCGAGGCGCTGGCCTATCCCGTCGTCTCCGGCAACGTGTCGCTCTACAACGAGACCAACGGCCAGGCCATCCTGCCGACCCCGGTGATCGGCGGCGTCGGCCTGATCGACGACCTCGACCGCATCGTCGGCGCCGCCCTGCCCGGTTCCGACGAGACTCTCATCCTGATCGGCGAGACTAAGGGCCACCTCGGCGCCTCGATCTACCTGCGCGATATCGAAGGCGTGGCGAAAGGCCCGCCGCCGCCGGTCGACCTCGCCGCCGAGCGGCGCAACGGCGATTTCGTGCGGGCGCAGATCCAGTCGGGTGCGGTCTCCGCCTGCCACGACCTCTCCGACGGCGGCCTCGCCGTCGCCCTGGCCGAGATGGCCCTGGCCGGCGCCTGCGGCGCCGACATCTCCGAGGGTGCCCCCTCCAGCAAGGGCAGCCCGGATAATCCCCCTCTGGCCGCGTGGTTGTTCGGGGAGGACCAGGCGCGCTATCTTGTCACCACGGGCGCCGCGCCGGCCCTGCTGGCCGCGGCGGAACAGGCCGGGGTGCCGGCCCGGGCGATCGGGCGGACCGGGGGTAACAGCTTGATCCTGGCCGGGGGAGAGGCCATATCCCTGGCTGAACTGCGCGCCGGCCACGAGGGTTGGCTGCCGAACTACATGGCCCGCTAAAGAATGGGCCCGCTAGGGCCGCGATCAGGGCGCCGCGAGAGCGCCCGTCACAGGACTGAGGGACAAGGACGAAATTCCATGCCGATGAACCCCGGGGATATCGAGGGCATGATCAAGGCGGCCCTGCCGGACGCCAAGGTGCGCATCGAGGACCTGCGCGGTGACGGCGACCACTACGCCGCCTACGTCGTGTCGGCGGCCTTCCGCGGCAAGACCCGGGTGCAGCAGCACCAGATGGTCTACGAGGCGCTGCAGGGGCGCATGGGCGGCGAGCTTCATGCCCTGGCGCTGCAGACCTCCGCGCCGCCGGAAGCATGAAACACGAAGAGATTGCGGCTGCGGCCTGAGCCGGCGTCGCGCAACAGATTTTGCGAAAGGAGTTCGCGTTATGGACGATACCGTCGCCGCGAGGATCAAGCAGGAGATCGACGACAACCAGGTGGTGCTCTTCATGAAGGGCACGCCGGTCTTCCCGCAGTGCGGCTTTTCCGCCGCCGTGGTGCAGATCCTCTCCCACCTCAATGTGAAGTTCAAAGGCGTCGACGTGCTGCAGGACCCGGGCATCCGCCAGGGCGTAAAGGATTTCTCCAACTGGCCGACCATCCCGCAGCTCTACGTGAAGGGCGAGTTCGTCGGCGGCTGCGACATCATCCGCGAGATGTTCCAGTCCGGCGAGCTGCAGGAGTTCCTCAGCACCAACGGCGTCGAGGCCAAGCCGGCCGCCTGAGGCACCGGCGACAGCCGAACGAGACAAGGGCCGCTTGCCGCAGGGTGAGCGGCCCTTTTCCGTTGCCTGCACCTACGCCGACTGCTGTCAGCTTGCCGGCCATACTCCAACTGTCACCCCGGACAAGTGAGCGCAAGCGAGCGCGATCCGGGGTCCATGGCGATGGCAGGCTCCTAGCGTTGCAAGGCGTCATGGCGGCCTGTGATCCAGCTATCGATGTCTTGTCCGGGCGTCCGGCCCATCGGTGGATCCCGGCTCCCGCGCTCGCTTTGCTCGCTTGGCCGGGATGACAATCTGTGTGGGAAAGCGAGATGTGGGAGGATCGGTGGGGGTGAGAAGCAGGGCAGAGAGTTCGCCGGGCCTTCACATTCCGAAGCCGAACCAGCCAACGGTGAACTCTGCTTTTGCATGACTTGCCTGGCGCCGCCCGGCCGTTAGACTGCCGAACAATCTCTAATACAAGAACACTCTGGGAGGACGGAACGTGATCGAGACCACTGTGGCGGGCAGCCTGCCGAAGCCGGACTGGCTGGCGGAGCCGGAGAAGATCTGGGCGCCCTGGCGCCTGGAGGGCGAAGAGCTGGCCAAGGGCCAGGAGAGGGCGGCGCTGGAGTGGATCCGTTTCGAGGAAGACGCCGGCATCGACATCGTCAGCGACGGCGAGCAGTTCCGGAAGCACTTCGTGCACGGCTTCCTGGAGCATATCGAGGGCATCGACTGGCAGCGCATGACCACCATGGGCATCCGCAACGACCGCTACGACGCCCAGGTGCCGACGGTCACTTCCGCGGTGAAGCGCCCGAAGCCGGTGCACGTCGAGAGCGCCAGGTACTGCCGCGCGCAGACCAAGCACAAGCTGAAGTTCACCCTGCCCGGGCCGATGACCATCTGCGACACCATCGCCGACGGCTATTACGGCGACCGCCCCAAGATGGCGATGGCCTTCGCCGAGCTGCTGAACGACGAGGCGCGCGAGCTGGAAGCCGCCGGCGTCGACGTCGTCCAGTTCGACGAGCCGGCCTTCAACGCCTTCACCAAGGAGGCGGCGACCTGGGGCGTCGAGTGCCTGAACCGCGCGCTGAAGGGCCTGAAGTGCACCACCGCCGTCCACATCTGCTACGGCTACGGCATCCAGCAGAACATCGACTGGAAGGAGACGCTGGGCGACGAGTGGCGCCAGTACGAGGACTTTTTCCCCGCGCTGAACGAGAGCGACGTGAAGCAGGTCTCGCTGGAGTGCGCCCACTCCCACGTGCCGCTGTCGCTCATCGCGCTGCTGAAGGACAAGGACGTGCTGGTCGGCGCCATCGACGTGGCGAGCAACGAGATCGAGACGCCGGAGGAAGTCGCCGCCACCCTGCGCGCGGCGCTGGACTACGTCGATCCCGAGCGCATGGTCGCCTGCACCAACTGCGGCCTCGCGCCGCTGTCGGTGGCGGTCGCCCAGGGCAAGCTGAAGGCGCTGGGCGCCGGCGCGGCGCTGCTGCGCAAGGAGCTCGGCGGGGGCTGAGCGCTATGCCGCCGGCGGTTCTTCCGGCCAGGTCTCGGCGCCTTCCGGGATTACGATGCCCGGCAGCTTGCGCTTCACCCAGATGTGCTTCGCGCCGGTCAGGTCCGGCGGGCTGTCGAAGGAACCGCCCTTCACGCTGACGATGGCGTCGGCGGCGGGATCGCCGTGCCACAGGCGCGTGCCGCAGGTCGGGCAGAAGGCGCAGACCATCCGCCCGCCCAGCGTCGCCGCCCGGCTCCACTGTTTCGGCGTGCCGGAAACCAGCGCCAGGTCGCCGCTGCGTACGATGACCGAGATGCCGAAGGCGGAAGCGGCCTGCTTCTGGCATTCGCGGCAGTGGCAGACGTAGACCTCTACCGGCGCGCCGCGCACCTCGTAGCGCACGCCGCCGCACTGGCAGCCGCCGGTCAGAACCGGCTGAGACTCCTCCGCTGTCATCGCTCTTCTTCCCTTGCTGCGTCCTTGCGCCGCGGCACCTTCACCACCGCCTCGCCTTCCAGCACCACCGTCTCGCCGACACTGCAGCGGCAGGTGAGTTCGGCGCGCAGGCGCTCGGCGTTCAGCACCGCCACCTCGACGCGCGCCTCCACGGTGTCGCCGATCTTCACCGGCGCCAGGAAGCGCAGGGTCTGCGAGATGTAGATGGCGCCGGGACCGGGCAGCCGCGTGCCGATGACCGCGGAGATCAGCCCGGCGGTGTAGAGGCCGTGGGCGATGCGCCCCTTGAAGGGCGTCCTGGCGGCGAAGTGCTCCGACAGGTGGATCGGGTTGCGGTCGCCGGTGATCTCCGCGAAGCCGACCACGTCGGAGGCGCTCACGGTCTTGCGGTAAACCTCGGCCATGCCGAGGCTCAAGTCCTCGAAACAGAGCGTCTGGAAGGGCAGGAACGACACGGCGGCGACTCCTCGGTTGGCGCGGGGTGATCCGACTCTGTGAGCCTAGCCGTATCGCCGCAGCGCAGCAATTTCACGCGGCGCCGCGCGGAGAATTCCGTTTGCGCATAATCCGGGGCAGGCTGTTAAATTCCCGGCATGAAGATCTCCGAGATCCGCGCCTTCCTCGCGGTCGCCGAGGCCGGTTCCATGCACGGGGCGGCGGCCCGGCTGAACCTCACCCAGCCCGCCGTCTCGCGCCTGGTGCAGCGGCTGGAGGCCGAGCTCGGCGCCGTGCTGTTCGACCGCTCCAGCAAGCCGCCGACCCTCACCCCCGCCGGCCGCCAGGCCCTGGCCCAGGGGCACCGGGTGCTGCAGGCCCTCGACGACCTCTCCGGCAGCGTCGCCGAGGACAGCGAGCCGCGCGGCAGCTTCCGCCTCGGCGTCTCCCTGGGGCTGTCCCAGCTGGTGCTGAACGACCCCATCGACATCCTGCGCCGCGACTTCGCCGCGCTGCTGTTCCAGGTCAGCAGCGACTGGAGCGGCGACCTGCTGAAGGAGGTCGAGAGCAACGCCATGAGCGCCGCCGTGGTGCTGTCCCGGGAGGGCAGCGAGCCGGCGACCGCGCTGCCGCTGCGCAAGGTCGGCGTCGACCGCCTCATGGTGGTCGCCGCCAAGTCCGCCGACATGCCGGCGCGCGCAACCCTCGCCGAACTGGCCCGCTTCGGCTGGGTGCTGCATCCGGAGGGCTGCAGCTACCGCAGCGCCCTCAAGCGCGCCTTCGCCCAGGCCGGCGCCCCCTTCACCGTGGCGGTGGAGGCTTTCGACCAGGAACTGCTGCTCTCCCTCGCCGCGCGCGGCAACGGCCTGGGGGTGGTGCCGACCTGCCTGCTGCGGCACTCCGGCTACAGCGACCGCCTGAAGAGCATCGAGGTGCCCGACCTCGACTACCGCCTCGCCGTGTGGATCGCCCGCAGCCGCTTCATCGGCTCCCTGGCGCCGGTGGTCGACGCCCTGGAGGCGGCGCTCCAGGACATGCTGGCCGCCTCTGAATATTCCAAAATAGCATGATCAAGATCAGGAAACTGAATTTGCGTAATTATCTGCCGCTGCCTAGATTGCCTGCACTGCTGCCGCGTCCGCACCTTTCGTGCCCTGGAGCCCCCCGCCGATGACCACCGCTTCCGAGCTGTCCCCGCCTTCGCGCCGGCCCGGCTGGCAAGCCCCGCTGCTGGTGGTGCTCGCCGCCGGCTGCCTGCTGGCCGTGCTGTCCTTCGGCATCCGCGCCAGCTTCGGTCTCTTCCTGGCGCCGATGTCGGCCGACTTCGGCTGGGGGCGCGAGGTCTTCGCCATCGCCATCGCGGTGCAGAACCTGCTCTGGGGCCTCTCGCAGCCGGTCGCCGGGGCCCTGG
>DAIQBR010000271.1:5144-5655 GCA_036781105.1 Kiloniellaceae bacterium | reverse complement strand
GCTCATCCTGCCCGAGCCGAAGGAGCGCGTGCGCGAGCTCAGCGCCGCCGAGGAGGCCGCGCTCTTCGCCGCGCTGCGCGCCGACTTCCACCCCATGGTGCGCTTCGCCCTCACCACCGGGCTGCGCCTGGCCGCCGTGATCCGCCTCACCTGGCGCCAGCTCGACTGGGACAGCGCCCAGCTGCGCGTGATCCTGAAGGGCGGCCGCGAGCACGTGCTGCCGATGACCCCGGCGCTGCGCGCCCTGCTGCAGGGCCTGAAGGGCCAGCACCCGATCTTCGTGTTCACTTATGTCTGCCGGAAGGCAGGGGGCGGCCGCGACAAGGTCCGGAGACTCAAAGGAGAGAGATACCCGTTCTCCCCGAACGGCTGGCGCAAGCCCTGGGGCAAGGCCCTGGCCGCCGCGGGCATCGCCGACTACCGCTTCCACGACAACCGCCACACCGCCGCCACGCGCCTCCTGAGGCGCACCGGCAACCTGAAGATGGCCCAGCGCCTGCTCGGCCACGCC
>DAIQBR010000271.1:0-5096 GCA_036781105.1 Kiloniellaceae bacterium | reverse complement strand
CCTCGCCCAGGCGATGGAAGCGCAAGAGGCGAGGAGCCCGGTCAGGGCGACCGGGACAGACAACAGGCCGGCAGGCCCGGCCGAGGTCGAAAGAGAGGAGAAGAAGGGCAATGGCTAAGATCACCGCCTACGACCTGGCGCTGGCGTTTCACCGCGTCGAGCCGACGCTCGCCCATCCCGGATCGTGCCCCGACTGCGGCGTGCGAGAGCTCTTCGGCGTACCGCTGGACCAGGTCGCCGACGAGCTGAACCGGCTTCACCCGGCGCCGACGACACCGCCCTGCATCGGCTTCCCCTCGATCATCGGCACCATCAACGATGTCATTGCCGACGCGAAGAAGGAACAAGGCAATGGTTGAGGTGAAGATCAAAGGCGGCGGCATGATGGCGGCGGCCGTCGCCAAGGCGAAACCGCAGATCCGGGCCGCCGTGAAGCAGGCCATAGAGGACGCCGGCCGCTGGCCGAGCGGCCGACGGGGCGGCAAGTCCAGCGCAGCGGCCGCTGCGCGGCTGCTCTCGCTCTCCCCCGAGGCCGCCGAGGAAATGCTGCTCACCGGCAATGCCTTTCTCCACTTCGGCGCCGACGGCACGATCGAGCACATCCCCGGCGACCGCCTCGACATCAAGCCAGCGCCACGGAAGAAGAAGGAGGAGAAAGCGTGAGCGTTGACAGCTGGCTGAGCCTGATCATCTTCGTGCTGGTGCTGGTCGTTTTCGCGCACATCTGGGCCGGCCGATGACTGGCACACGGAAGGAGACCGGCAGTGGCTGATGCGCGTGAACTGCTCGACATCGCGCACAGCACCGGCGCGCCGCACCCGCACCCGAAAATCGATTTCGGCGAAGTTACCTTCCCTGCCCGCGAGGGCTGGCAGGTGGTGATCTTCTACGACCTCTTCGATCTCGACTACATTGACCGCTTCATCGCGCCCGATGGCGCGGTGATCGAGCTTTGGAACAACCCGGCCGCGACGCCCCATCTCGACCCGCTACGCGCCTGGCGCGGCCTAGACGACACCGCACGCCTGCGGCCAGACGCCCCCATAGAGTCACCGCCCCCGCCGGCGGCGATCGCCGACGCGAAGAAACAGGGAGAGAGCTGATGACCTTTGCACGCAGCTTGACGCAGACCTGTGTCGGCATGATCATGCTGGTGATCTGCGGCATGGAGATCGGGCCGCCTGCCGAGCACTTTTTGCCGCGCTGGCCATGGTTCTGGGGGATCTTCGGCGCGCTGCTAGTGCTGGGTAATCTCGCCGTTGCGACCCATGACGGTCGGAAGAACCAAGCGCAAAGTCCCGACTCGCGGTCACCATAGAGTCACCGCCCCCGCCGGCGACGACCCAAGCCTCTGACAGGTCTCGCTGATTCCAGGCGCGGTCCCTGCTCCCAAAGCAGGCACTCTACCAGGCTGAGCTACGCCCCGATGCGCGGAAAACCTAGGGAGTCGGGGACCTTTTGGCAACTTCAAAGCGCCCCACCAAAGACCGGGCCAAAGCACTGGGCAGGGCCCCCCGGCGGCTGTGCGCTTGCGATTGGCCCGCGGCCCACTATCCTCTTCGCGGTCGCCCCCTTGAGAGCTCCGCCGCCCAGCCGCATGACCGCCGCCCTCGCCTCTCCCTCCCGCCATCTCGGGCGCAAGATCCTCATGGTCGGCAACCTTTTCGGCCGCGAGCTGGGCAACGAGTTCTACATGGTGCTGCCCAAGCTGCTGCACGGCTTCATCCGCCTGGGCTGCAACGTCCACGTCTTCAACGACCGCGAGGTGGCGCGCGGCTCGACACCGCTGCTCAGGAGCGCGGCGGGGCGGCGCGCGGCCAACCGCAAGCTCTTGAAGACCTGCGACAACTTCAAGCCGGACCTGGTGCTGCTCGGCCACTGCGAAGTGATCGGCAACGAGACCTTCCAGGCGATCCGCGCCGCCCACCCGCAGGCGCGCTTCGCGCTGCGCAACATCGACGCCATCACCGACGAGAAGAACCGCGCGCGCGTGCGCCACCGCGCCGAGGTGGTCGACGCCATCTTCCTGACCGTGGCCGCACCACTGCACGGCGTGCCGCCGGAAAGCCGCGCAAGGGTCTATTTCATGCCGAACCCGGTGGACCCGGCGATCGACATCGGCCGCGGCTTCGCGCGTAGCGACCAGGCCCACGATCTCTTCTTCGCGGCCGGCGGGCGCGGCGGCGACGAACGCCTCGCCCTTGTCGAGGCCGCCCTCGCACGCCTGCCGGAGCTGCGCGCCGACATCCGCGGCGGCGATAACCACCCACCGCCGATGCGCGGGGCCGACTACCTGGCGGCCATGGCCGAGGCCCGCATGGGGCTCAGCATCAGCCGGCCGGACAACCTCTACCTCTACGCCTCGGACCGCATGAGCCAGTTGCTCGGCAACGGCCTGCTCACCTTCCTGTCGCGCGCGAGCGGCTTCCAGGACCTTTTCGGCGAGACGCAGGTCGCCTTCTACGAGGGGCTCGAGGAACTGGTCGAGAAGCTCGGCTACTTCGCCCGCGACGACGCGGCACGGCGCCGGACGGCCGAGGCCGGCTGGCAGGCGGCCCATTCGATGTTTGCCTCCCACCGAGTCGCCCAGTACATCCTGGAGCGCAGCTTCGACGAGCCCCTCTCGGAGACCTATCCTTGGCCGACAGCGATCGAGACAGCGCAGGAAGCACCCGGCAGCCCGCCGCCACGGTCAAGAAGCTCTACGGCTTCCTGAGCCGCGCCGAGGTTCTCGCCGCCGTCACCATCGCCCTGCTCTGCGCGGTCTTCCTCCTGGAGACCCGCCCGCTGAGAAATCTTTTCTACGTCACGGCGCTGCCCGTCTTCCTCATTCACCTGCGCGGCTTCGACTGGTCGCTGCTGCGGCGCTCCCACCTGATACAACTCGCTCTCGCCTACCTCGGCTATTTTCTGCTTTCCGCGCTGTGGAGCGACGGCGCCACCTGGGGCGGCTTCGCCGACCTGCTGCGCGTCACCGTCCTGCTGCTGCTGTTCCTGCTCATGACCCTGCGCCTGGCGACGATCTATGCGGACTTCGAAGCACGGCTCTTCTTATGGTTCGCCGCCGTCGCCGGACTGACCCTGCCGGTGGTCTTTGCCGTCTACCTCTCCGTGGCTCACTCGACCATCTATCGCCTTGGCGGCTTCGGACTGGCCGCGCATCCCGTCATCGGTGCCACGCTCTACGGTGTGGCGCTGCTGGCCGCGGCCTTCGTGCTGCTGCGCGGGGCGGCGGACTGGCCCCGGCGCCTGGCCTGGCTCGCCGTCATCGCACTCTGCGCCCTCTTCATGCTGCTGTCGGGCAGCCGTGGTCCGCTGCTCGCAGTGGCGGCGGCCCTGGCGCTGGGCATTGCGGTGGCCGACCGGCGCATCGCGATCGCGTTGGGTGCGTTCTTTGCGGCCGTGCTGGCGATCGGACTCTTCGCCGATGTGGAAACCTTCCGGCAACTCCTGGTCCGGGCGCCGAGCGGCCACTTCGCGCTATGGCAGCAAGCCCTCGATGCCATCGCCGAACGACCCTGGTTCGGCCACGGCAGCCTGGTCGAGATAGATTTCCAGGGCAAGCGCGCCACCGGCCGTTCGCCGCACAACCTGCTGCTCGCCAACCAGCTTTACGGCGGCCTGCCGGCCAGCCTGCTGCTGGCGGCCCTCCTGCTGCTTGCTTTCCGCGAGGCTGTCATCGCCCTCAGCGCGGGACGCCCGATCTATCTCGTGCTGCTGACCTTTGGCCTGGTGGCCGCGCTGTTCGATACGCGCAGCCTGGTGCAGAACCTCGGCCGCGAGTGGATCACCCTCTGGCTGCCCGTCATGCTGCTGGCCGCCGGCGAAGCGCGCCGGCAGAATATCAGCATCCGCTCATAGTCCCTTAGGCAGGGAGCCGAAGACCGCGCGGGCCAGGGCTTTGGCCTCTTCGTCCATCGGCCGCGGGCCGAGATCGACGCCCTTGGACAGAACATCGGTGATCAGCTTCAGCGATTGGATGCGGGCGTTCTTCTTGTCCTCCGCCGCGACGATATGCCAGGGCGCGATCTTCGTTGAGGTGCGGTTGACCATCTCCTCGACCGCAACTTCGTACTGCGGTCGGCGATCACGATTGCGGAAATCCTCGTAGGTCAGCTTCCAGCGCTTCAGCGGCTCGTTCAGACGCTGCTCGAAGCGATTCAGCTGTTCCTCCGGGCTGATGTGCAGAAAGATCTTCACGATGCGCGCGCCGTCGTCGCTCAGCATGCGCTCGAACTCGTTGATCTCGCGGTAGCTGCGCGACCACTCCGCCTCGCTGGCCAGCCCCTCGACCCGCTCCACCAGGACACGCCCGTACCAGGAGCGGTCGAACACCGAGATGGCACCGACCGGCGGCACCCGCTCCCAGAAGCGGTAGAGAAAGTGGCGCGCCTTGTCGATGTCATTGGGTGCCGAGATCGGCCAGACCTTGAAGCCGCGCGGATCCATCACCGCGCTCATGCGCCGAATCGTGCCGCCCTTGCCCGCGGCATCCCAGCCTTCGAAGACGATGATGCCGCGTTCGCCGGTGGCCAGATAGGCCTGCTGGATCTCGCGCAGCTTCAACTGCAGCGCCGCCAGCTTCTTCTGATAGTCGCCACGCCCCGGCGACGGCACCAGCTTCACCTGCGACAAGCGGAAACGCGGCTGTTTCCGGGGCTTTTTCTTTGTCTGTGCCATCGCTGCCTCTCCTCGTCGCCTTCCACATAATCACCGCGGTCAAAAAAAACCGCCTGCTGTGTTGAACCTGCGGCTCTCCCGCCGCGACTACCCCCTGATTGCGGGCTGAATTTCCCTACCCGCTGCGCAGCTTAGCCTTCCTTCCCGGGAACTTTCAGGATATTACGATGCCATCGGAGTGGGAGAGCCGCCCTAATTCGACCGCCGGGGGGTGGAGCGAAAGGCAGGGGGCAATGTGGGAAGACAAGCGTGGCTGCGAGCGAGCCATGCCTGATATCGCTGCTGCCGGCCGGGATTCCCGGCGCGGTCGTTTTTGTCTGCCCAACAGTGGTGTCTCCGCTCTCGCCCTGACGGTGGCGCTGATCGCCGGGGCCGGCATCGGTGCCGGAACAGCGCAGGCACAGGGCGACTGGATT
>DAIQBR010000270.1:0-5659 GCA_036781105.1 Kiloniellaceae bacterium | reverse complement strand
GTAGGCGTAGTTCGGCGCGATGGTCGCCCAGCGCTTGGCGCCGGTCTTGGCCGCCTCTTCGGCCAGCATGGCGGCCTGCACGTAGGTGCTGGGGCGCAGGCGGAAGGTGTAGCGGTTGCCCTCCTGCCAGACCAGCGAGTCGGCCAGCGGCTCAGCCGCCAGGTAAAGCTGTTTCTTCTGGCCGGCATAGGCAGCCAGCGCCAGGCCGACGTGGGAATAGAACGAGCCGGAGATCAGCGCCACCTCCTCCTTCACGAAGAGTTCCTCGGCGTAGCGCACCGCTTCGCCCGGCTTGCCCTGGTCGTCGCGCGAGATCAGCTCCAGCGGCCGGCCCAGCACGCCGCCCTTGGCGTTGATCTGCTCGATGGCCAGCTCCGCCCCCTGCTTGTAGGGAATGGTGAAAGCCGGCAGTCCCTTATAACTGTTGATATCGCCGATCTTGATCGCATCCTGCGCAGCGGCGCTGCCCACCATGCCCACAGAGAGCGCCAGCACGGCGGCCCCCACTACCTTCTTCATGCCCATAACTGCCTCCTGTTGTGTTCTTCGTAGCCCTGTGTCGAATACCTGTTTCGCTTTACTACATCGTCATCCTCGGGCTTGCCTGTCCCGGCACTTGATGCCGGGAACCCGAGGATCCATTCCTCAACCGCGTCCGGCCCCGCCCTGGATGCCCGGGTCAAGCCCGGGCATGACAGTCGGGGTTACGACACCAGTGGTACCCTCTCCCCTCGCGGGAGAGGGTTGCGCAGCCTTAGTGAGGTCGTAGACCGAACTTAGGCGAAGCTGGGTGAGGGGGAGCGGCATCGCTACGACACCGCCTGCATCGGCACCTTCTCCTTCTCCGCCGGCGCCTCTTCCGCCGCCATCTCGGCGATGATGCGCCTGAGGTAATTCGGCCCGCGGTCGATCGCCAGCTTCACCCCGCGCCGCGCCGGCGCCTTGGCCTCGCGCGCCTGGATCGCCTCCAGGATCGCCTTGTCCTCGGCGAAGGCGAGGCGGAACTGTTCGTTCATGCGCTCGCCGAGTTCTTCGTCGTCCAGGCCGATGTTGCGCAGGTGCATCCAGTGGTCGACGGTGCGCGTCTCGGAAACCGGCGTCAGGAAATGCAGGGCGTAGAGCCTGACGCCCTTGTCGCGCTCCTCCTCGCCGATAGCGTCTTCCGTCGCTGCGCTGCCGAAATCGATCACCGCCACGCTGGGCGCGTGCAGGTAGTAGTAGTGCCAGCGGTCGACCTTGCCGGCGAAGTTCCCGAAGGCCTTGAAGAAGCCGACCGGCGGCGCGTTCCTGATCCAGCGCGAGGTGACCACCGTGCGGCCGCGCCGCTCACACTCGATGGGCACATCCTCGCTCTCCGGGTTGCCCAGGGTCGTCGGGTGCACGAAGCTCACGTGCGCCGGGTCGCAGAGGTTGTCCGCCACCGGCAGGTAGGGACTTTCCAGCTGCAGCGCGTCGCCGTAGTGCGGCGCCCAGCCCTTGTCGTCGAACTCCGGCATGTCGAAGCAGAGCGCCGGGTCGGCCTTCTCCGCCGCGCCCATCCAGATCCACACGATACCGCGCGCCTCGTGCAGCGGGTAGGCGCGCACCCAGGCCGAGGACGGCAGGTTGCTCTGTCCCGGAATCCTCACGCACTTGCCGTCGCAGCCGAAGGTCATGCCGTGGTAGCCGCACTGCACCGCGTCGCCCTGCAGGCGCCCCTTGGAGAGCGGCAGGCGCTTGTGCGGGCACTCGTCGCTCAGAGCCACCGCTTGGCCCGCCTCGGTGCGGTAGATGACGATGTCCTCGTCCATGACGGTGAGCGGCGTGAGGTCGCGGCCGAAGCTCCCCGACCAGCCGGCGACGTACCAGGCATTGCGCACAAAGGTCATGGCTTCGTCTCCCTCGCTTCAGGTTTCACCTCGCCCTTCGAGACGGCGCTTTCGCGCCTCCTCAGGGTGAGGTGAAACTTCTCTAACATTGACCTCATCCTGAGGAGCTTGCGGAGCAAGCGTCTCGAAGGACGAGGTCAATCGCCCGGATGTGTGTGTCACACACTCCATCAATCCCAGGCCCCTAGTCCCAGTCCGGCGCCACCGTCACCTCGATGCCGTCCAGCGCCGGCGTCAGCACGATCTGGCACGACAGCCGCGATCCGGCGGTCACCTCGAAGGCCTCGTCCAGCATGGCCTCCTCGTCGTCGCTCTGCGGCGGCAGCTTGGCCAGCCATTCCGGGGCGACGTAGACGTGGCAGGTGGCGCAGGCGCAGCAGCCGCCGCACTCGGCGCGGACGCCCAGGTCTTCCGTATCGGTCAGCGCCTGCATCAGGGTATCGCCCTCCTGGAAGGGGAGCTCGTGCTGGCCGCCATCGCGGTCGGTTGCGATTACCTTCATGCGACTTTCAGCCTCTGTTGCAGTTCGCTCGACGAGGTCGTGTACTGGAAGCGCAGCTTCTTGTCCGGGTGCACGTAGTGGAAGGCCTGGTGCGCCATCAGCGCGGCCTCGTGGAAGCCGGAGAGGATCAGCTTCAGCTTGCCGGGATAGCTGTTGATGTCGCCGATGGCGAAGATCTGCGGCACCGAGGACTCGAACTTCTCGGTGTCGACAGTGATCAGGTTCTCGTGCAGGTTCAGCCCGAAGTCGGCGATCGGCCCCAGCTTCATGGTGAGGCCGTAGAACGGCAGCAGGGTGTCGCAGGGCGCGGTGAACTCGCCCGCCTCGGGCGATTTCAGCTTCACGCCGGTCAGCTTGCCGCCGTCGCCTTCCAGCCCGGCGATCTGCGCCACGTGGAAGGTGATCTTGCCTGCCTCCGCCAGGGCGCGCATCTTCTCCACCGAGTCCGGTGCGGCGCGGAAGTCGGGGCGGCGGTGCACCAGGGTCACGCTGGCGGCGATGGGCTGCAGGTTCAGCGTCCAGTCCAGCGCCGAATCGCCGCCGCCGGCGATCAGCAGGTGCTTGCCGCGAAAGGTCTCCATCTTGCGCACGGCGTAGTGCACGGCGCCGCCTTCGTAGGCCTCGATGCCGGCGATGGGCGGCTTCTTCGGCACGAAGCTGCCGCCGCCGGCCGCCACCACGATGACCGGCGCTTCCAGCTCCAGGCCGAGGTCGGTGGTCAGCAGCCAGTGCCCGTTGTCCAGCTTCTCCAGCTTCTCGCCCATCTGACTCAGGTGGAACTGCGGCTCGAAGGGCGCGGCCTGCTCCATGAGGCGCGCGACCAGCTCGCCGCCGGTCACCACCGGCAGCGCCGGGATGTCGTAGATCGGCTTTTCCGGATAGAGCTCGGCGCACTGCCCGCCGGGCTTGTCGAGAATGTCGATGACGTGGCACTTCAGCCCGAGCAGCCCCAGCTCGAAGACCGCGAAGAGCCCCACCGGCCCGGCGCCGACGATCACCGCGTCGGTAACGATGCGTTGCTCCGTCATCTCAACTCCCTCTCCCCTGCGCCCTGCTTTCTTCGTTCGCGCCACGCTTCAATACTGTCATCCCGGCCAAGCGAGCGTAAGCGAGCGCGAGCCGGGACCCAGGGCAGACAACGCACCGGCGGCGCCCCTTCCCCCACTTGTCAATCTCGGGCTTGTTCCGAGGATCCATTTCACCGCAGTCCGTCCTCGCCCTTCACCTCGGCCGTGGTCAGGCCGCCGACCCGCGGCAGCGGCCGCCCGGAATCGGTGACCGCGATGGCCACCACGATCTCGCCGTGGCGCGGCGCGTCGGGCACCCTCACTTCCATGCCGTCGAAGTGACTGCGCACGTAGGCGGCGTCCTTGTGGCCCAGCGGCACGTCGATGGCCGTCCCGATGCCGCCCATCTTCTTCGACGAGGGCACCAGCGCCGCGCCCTTCTGCACCGCCTGGCGCAGCGGCTTGCCCATGCGCGGGTGCAGGATCGCGGCGGCGTGCTCCAGCTCGCCGCCCTCGCCGACGATGGCCGCCTTGCCGTAGCTCTCGATTTCGGCGGGCTTCACGCCCAGCGCCGCCACCGCCTTCTCGCCCAGCACCCTGCCGAGTTCCTCGCCGGCCTGCATCAGCACCTCCAGGTCCTCCTGGTAGCCGTCGGCGAAGGGGTTCTCGATCACCGCCAGCACGGCGGCGCGGCGCGTCGGCGGCGCGATGGCGCGACCGGCCTCCTGCTGCGTCTCTTCGACGATGGTCACGAACTTGCGGATCTTCACGGTCATCCCACTTTCCTCATCGGAGTCCATCCTCCCCTTTTATGTCTGCCGCGCGCAAGCCGCCCATGCGGTCGTGGATGCGCGCGCCGGTGGTCATCGCCAGGATGAACACCAGCTCGTCGGCCTCCGGTGCGCCGGGCACACCAATTTCGACCGCATTGAAATGGCCGCGCACGTAGCTCGCATTGATGTGGGTGATCGGCACGTCGATGCGCGCGCCGGGGCCGCCGACCTTCTTGGCCGAGGGCACGATGGCCCTGGCGTCGCCCAGCAGCCCGCGCATGGCATAGCCGCCGGGCACGTGCCACAGCGCGCCGTGCTCCGACTCGCCGGCCCCGCCGACGATGGAGGCCTTGCCGAAGCCGGAGATTGTCTTCGCATCTCCCCCCAGCGCAGCGATCAGGCGCTGCGCCATCTCCAGGCCGACCGGTTTCAGCTCCTCCATGTAGGGCTGAAGTTCCTCGACGTAGCGCCCGGCAAAGGGATTGGCGATCACCATGGCGATGGCGCCGACCTTCAGCGGCGTCGCGGCCACCGGCCCGCCCTCGTGGAAGACCTCCTCCACCGTGGTCTGAATCTTGCGAATGTCGACCGCCAAACTGTTCCCCTTTCCCCGCCGTACTAGTGAGATTCACACATGCTATCGGATCATCTCGCTACGGCCACCCACCCCACTGTCATCCTCGGGCTTGACCCGAGGATCCATGGTTGGGTCAGGCGTCCGGCCTCTGCCATGGATCCCGGTTCGCGCTCGCAAGCTCGCTTGGCCGGGATGACGAGGGGGAGTGGATGGACGAGGGGGCGTTACTTCGCGCCGGTGGCGTAGAAGTGCGGGTTCTCGAAGCCCGGCTTGCCGTAGTCGAGGGGCTCGTCGTCCAGGGTACAGACCTGGCCGCCGGCGGCGAGCAGGACGGCGTGGCCGGCGGCGGTGTCCCATTCCATGGTGCGGCCGAAGCGCGGGTAGAGGTCGGCGCGGCCGGAGGCGACGAGGCAGAACTTCAGCGACGAGCCGGCGGTGACCCGCTCGGCCACCTTGTACTTCGCAAGGAAGTCGTCGAGCTGCTGGCCGCTGCCGTGGCGGCGGCTCGCCACCACGACGGCGCCTTCTTCGGGGATCGCGCGGGCGTGGATGTCCATCACCGGCTTATCGGTCTCGGCATAGACCGCGCGGCCGCTGCCCTTGTTGCCCTCGGCATCCTCGCCGCAGACGCCGGCCCAGGTCATCGCCAGGGCCGGCGCGTGCACCACGCCGGCGGCGGGCTGACCGTCCTCGATGAGGGCGATATTCACAGTGAACTCGCCGTTGCGGCTGAGGAACTCCCGGGTGCCGTCCAGCGGGTCGACCAGCCAGAAACGGTTGCCCTCGATGACCGGCTCCTCGCCGGCGGCCATGGCTTCCTCGGCGACCACCGGGATGTCCGGCGTCAGGGTGTTGAGCGCGCCCAGGATGAAGGTCTCCGCGGCCTCGTCGGCATCGGTGACGGGCGAGGCGTCGTCCTTCTCGCGCACCTC
>DAIQBR010000269.1:0-5683 GCA_036781105.1 Kiloniellaceae bacterium | reverse complement strand
ACCACGGCGAGGTCGTGACTGATGAAGAGGTAGGTGAGACCCAGTTCGCGCTGCAGCCGCTTCATGAGGTTGAGGATCTGCGCCTGCACCGAAACGTCGAGCGCCGAGGTCGGCTCGTCGCAGACCAGGAACTCCGGATTGCTCGCCAAAGCGCGGGCGATGGAGATGCGCTGGCGCTGGCCGCCGGAGAACTCGTGCGGAAACTTCTCGCCGTCGGCCGCGGCGAGCCCGACCTGCTCCAGCAGCTCGCCGACGCGCGCGGCGATGACGGCGCGGCCGCTCAGCAGGCGGTGGGCGCGGATCGGCTCGGCGACGATGTCGGCGACGCGCCAGCGCGGGTTGAGGCTGGCATAGGGGTCCTGGAAAATCATCTGCAGGCGCTTGCGCAGCGGCGCGATCTCGCCGCGCCCCTTGAGGCCCGCCATGTCGGTGCCGTCGAAGAGGATGCGCCCGCGGCTGGGCCGGTAGAGGCCGACGACGAGGCGGGCGACGGTCGACTTGCCGCAGCCGGACTCGCCGACCAGGCTGAAGGTCGTGCCGCGCGGGATGCGGAAGGAAACGCCGTCGACGGCGGTGAGCAGCGCGCGCGGCTCGCCCTGCAGCAGGCGGTTCAGCAGCGGCGGCGAGACGTCGAAGCGCTTTTCGAGATCCTCGACCGCGACCAGCGCCGCGCCGTCTGCGGCCTGCTGCCTGAGCGGCTCAGCCATGGCGCCGGTCCTTGTCCACCGCCTCGTCATAGAGCCAGCAGGCCGCCTCGCAGGCGCCCAGGTTCCTCAGTACCGGCCGCTCGACACGGCAGCGTTCGAAGGCCTTGGGGCAGCGCGGATTGAAGGCGCAGCCGGTCGGGATGGCGGTGAGGCGCGGCATGGCGCCGTCGATCTGCGTCAGCTTCTCGACGTCGCGGCCGACCAGCGGGATCGAGCCCATGAGGCCGAGGGTGTAGGGGTGCCTGGCGCGCAGAACGACCTCCTCGACCGGACCGATCTCGACGATGCGCCCGGCGTACATCACGGCGACGCGGTCGGCGGTCTCGGCGATGACGCCCATGTCGTGGGTGACCAGCATGACGGCGGCGCCGTGCTCGCGGCAGAGCCGCTTCAGCAGGCTGATGATCTGCGCCTGGATCGAGACGTCGAGCGCGGTGGTCGGTTCGTCGGCGATGATGAGCCGCGGGTTGGCGCAGAGCGCCAGCGCGATCACCACCCGCTGGCGCATGCCGCCGGAGAACTCGTGCGGATACTGGTCGACGCGGCGCTCGGCGGCGGGAATGCCGACCTCCTTCAGCAGCTCGACGGCGCGCTTGCGGGCGCCCTTCTCGCTCATGTCGGAGTGGGTAAGGATGGTCTCGGTGAGCTGTCTGCCGACGGTGTAGAGCGGGTTCAGCGAGGTCAGCGGGTCCTGGAACACCATGCCGATGTGGCGCCCGCGGATGCGGCGCAGCTTCTCGTAGGGCAGGTTGTCGATGCGCCGGCCGTCAAAGCGGATCTCGCCGCCGGCGATGCGGCAGGGTGGCTCCAAGAGGCCGATGACGGCGGCGCCGGTCAGCGACTTGCCGGCGCCCGACTCGCCGACCACGCCCAGCACCTCGCCCTCGCCGATGGAAAAGGAGATGTCGTCGACCGCGGTGAGGGTGCCGCGACGCCCGGGGATCTCGATGCGCAGACGATCGACCGAAAGCAGGGCGCGGTTGCCGGAGAGATCGCTCATCGCGGTCAGCGCAGCTTCGGGTTCAGGGCGTCGCGCAGCCAGTCACCCAGCAGGTTCACGGCGAGCACCAGGATGGCCAGGGCGGCGCCGGGGAAGATGGTCATCCACCAGGAGCCGGAGAACAGGAAGTCCTGGCCGACGCGCACCAGGGTGCCGAGCGACGGCGAGGTCGGCGGCACGCCGACGCCGAGGAAGGAAAGCGTCGCCTCGGTGATGACGGCGATGGCGAGGTTGATGGTGGCGATGACCAGCACCGGGCCCATGACGTTGGGCAGCACGTGGCGCACCATGATGAGCAGCGGCGGGATGCCGATGACGCGGGCGGCCTGGACATATTCCTTGTTGCGCTCGACCATGACCGAGCCGCGCACGGTGCGCGCGTACTGCACCCAGAAGGACAGCCCGATGGCGAGCACCAGGACGTAGAACCAGATGTCACTGTGCAGGTCGCGCGGCAGCACAGAGCGCGACAGACCGTCGATGAGCAGCGCGATGAGGATGGCCGGAAAGGTGAGCTGCACGTCGGCGATGCGCATGATGACGGCATCGACGGTGCCGCCGAGATAGCCGCTCAGCAGGCCGAGGGAGATGCCCAGCGTCATGGCGAGCAGCACCGCGGCGAAGCTGACCCCCAGCGAGATGCGCGCGCCGTAGATGACGGCGGAGAGCACGTCGCGGCCCTGGTCGTCGGTGCCGAGCAGGAAGCGCGCATCGCCGCCGTCGAGCCAGAGGGGCGGAATCTCGGCGTCGAGCAGGTCGACGCTGGCGAGGTCGAAGGGATTGTGCGGCGCCACCAGCGGCGCGAAGAGGGTGCAGCCGACGAAGACGACGGTGACCACGGCGGAGACCAAGGCGACCGGCGAGCGGGTGAAGGAATGCCAGAGGTCGCTGTCGAAAAAGCGGTGCAGGCCGTCGGCGAGGTGCGCCCCCACCCCCGGGACCCCGCGCGATTCGCCGCCGGCCGCCACGGCGCGCCTCACGCGTGCCCGCCGGCGACCGCCTTGTCGGCGCGCAGGCGGGGATCGACGACATAGTACAGCAGGTCGACGATGAGGTTGATGAGCACGAAGAAGAAGCCGACCAGCATGAGGTAGGCGGCCATGACCGGAATGTCGACCTCGCCGATGGCCTGGATGAACAGCAGGCCCATGCCCGGCCACTGGAAGACCTGCTCGGTGATCAGCGCGAAGGCGATGATGGCGCCGAGCTGCAGGCCGGTAATGGTGATCACCGGCACCAGGGTGTTCTTCAGGGCGTGGCCGAAGTTGACCGCGCGGTTGGTGAGGCCGCGCGCGCGGGCGAACTTGATGTAGTCGGTGCGCAGCACCTCCAGCATCTCCGAGCGCACCAGGCGCATGATCAGGGTCATCTGGAACAGCGCCAGGGTGATCGACGGCAGGATGAGGGCGAGCAGGCCGGACCTGGTCAGGAAGCCGGTCGACCACCAGCCGAGCTGCACCGTCTCGCCGCGCCCGAAGGTCGGCAATTGCGGCACCAGCGAGAAACCGAGCGCGGCGTTGATGTCCTGCGAGAGGACCCCGAAAACGAGAATCAGCAGGATGCCGATGAGGAAGGTCGGCAGCGAAATGCCGATCAGGGAAACGCCCAGGAACAGCTGCGAGAGGAAGCCGCGCCGGTGCAGCCCGGTATAGACCCCCATGGGCACGCCGATGGCCAGCGCCAGGATGGCGGCGACGAAGGAAAGCTCCAGGGTCGCCGGCACGCGCTCGGCGATCAGTTCGCCGACCGGGCGGCGGTGGCGGTAGGAGACGCCGAAGTCCCCCTGCACGGCGCTGACCAGGAAGCGGACGTACTGCACGACGAAGGGATCGTCGAGGCCGAGACGGGCGCGCAGCTCCGCCCGCTGCTCCAGCGTCGTGTCCTGACCCACCATGTTGTTGATGGGATCGCCGACGTAGGTGAACAGCGAGAAGGCGATGAAGCCCACCGCCAGCATCACGAAGATGGACTGCAGCAGCCGTCGGGCGACGAAGGCGATCATAAAGCTAAGTCTCTGCCCCCCAGGTTTGCGTGGTGCCGTTCCAGGACGCCGGCGGCGCAGGCAACAAAAAAGGGTCCGGGCGGCACCGCCCGGACCCCCTACATAGCATCCACCTCAGGGGGCATCCAGCTTAGTGGACCGTCACGTACTGCAGGTGGAAGACGTTGTCCGGCCGCTGGGCCACGGTGACCTTTTCGCTGACGCCCCAGGACAGCGGCTGCTGGTGCAGCGGGATGTGGCCGACCTCGTCGGAGTGGATCCTGTTGGCCTCGTCGATCAGCGCCTGGCGCTTCTCCGGGTCGGTCTCGACCTGGATCAGGTCGGCCAGCTCGGTGACCCGCTGATTGCAGTAGCCGCCGAGATTGAAGGAGCCCTTGCCGTCGACCCGGCAGGACATCAGCGAGGTGATCACGTTGTGTGCGTCGAAGGTGGACGGCGTCCAGCCGAGCAGGAAGAAGGAGGTGTCGTAGCCGTTCTGCGCCAGCACCTTGGCGAAGTACTTCGACTTGGTCTGGGCCAGCAAGTCGACCTTCACGCCGATGCGCGCGAGCATCGAGGCGACGGCCTGGCAGATCCGCTCGTCGTTCACATAGCGGTCGTTGGGGCAGTCCATGGTGACCTCGAAGCCCTCGGGATAGCCGGCCTCGGCCAGCAGGCCCCGGGCGGTGTCGGGGTCATAGGGCAGGCGCTTGTCGAGCTCCGCATTGTAGCCGTTGATCTGCGGCGCCATCATCAGGTTGCTCGGCGTCGCGGCGCCGCGCATGATCTTGTCCTTGATCGCCTCGATGTCGATGGCCTGGTAGAAGGCCCGGCGCACACGCTGATCCTTGAAGGGGTTCCTGCCCTTCACATCGGAATAGAGCAGCTCGTCGCGGTCCTGGTCGAAACCGAGGAAGATGGTGCGCGCCTCGGCACCGGTCAGCGGCTGCACGCCGCTAGCGTCTTCCAGGCGCTTCCAGTCCTGCACCGGCACCGGATAGGCCATATCGACGTCGCCGGAGATCAGCGCCGCCACGCGGGTGGCGTCCTGCCCGATCGGCGTGAACACCGCCTCGGTCACGTTGCTCTCGTTGTCGCCCCACCAGTTCGGGTTGGGCGCCAGGACGGTGCGCACGTCGGGCTGGCGCTCCTTGATGATGTAGGGGCCGGTGCCGTTGGCGTTGAGGTTGGCGTAGTTGCCCTGGTCGTCGCCCTTGATGTTGGTGGCCTGGGTGGTGCCGTGCTCCTCGGCCCACTCCTTGTCCATGATGAAGAAGATCTCGAGCTGCAGCGGCAGGATCGGGTCCGGCTGCGGCGTCACCAGGTCGACGGTGTAGTCGTCGACCTTCACCGCCTTCTCGATGAGGTTGGCGATGACCTTCATGTCGGAACCCTCGGTGCGGATGCGGTCCACCGAGAAGATCACGTCGTCCGCGTTGAAGGCGTTGCCGTTGTGGAAGGTCACGCCCTGGCGCAGGGTGAAGCGCCAGACCTTGGGCTCGACGTTCTCCCAGGAGGTCGCCAGCGCCGGCTGCAGCTGCAGGTCCGGCGTGCGCGTGACGAGGCCTTCGTAGAAGTTGGCCTGAAAGCCCAGCGTAAAAGTCTCGAAGAGTCCGTGCGGGTCGAGAGTCTGGACGTCCCCCTGGAACGCCCACTTGAAGGTCTTGGCATCGGCCTGCGCGGCACCGGCGGCGATACCTGCCGCGGCCAGCACTGCCAGGATGCCACGTCCGATTACTTTTCCCTGATCAGTAAACATTGCCGCGTCCCCCTACCTGTTCTGTCCGGGTGACCCTGCCCGGACCCTTGTTGATTACTTTCCGGAAAATACAACCCCCGATTAGGTGGGTTCTATTGCAGCTTTTGACGCCAAGAGTATTACGAGGCGGTCGCGCAAAACAAGCGGCTTACCGCCGTTCAAGACGTCGGCACCAATACGTTAGCGCTGCCTTTCAGCCTTGACTGTTACAGCGCCTTCTTGAAGAAACGACCGCC
>DAIQBR010000268.1:0-5697 GCA_036781105.1 Kiloniellaceae bacterium | reverse complement strand
CGTCTCCATGGCGGTGCTCTACATCCGGCCGGACATCGCCCTGTGGCTGCCGCAGCAGATCTACGGACGGTGAGGGGGCTGGTGAAGGGGTCTGACGTGAGTCAACTGCTGCAGCTGGACGTCATCGAACTGCGCGACCGCCTGGCCGGCGGCGCCCTGCGCGCCGTGGAGCTGGCGGAAGCCTGCCTGGCGCAGATCGAGGCGCGCGAGCCGCAGGTCGGCGCCTGGTCTTTCCTGGACGGCGACTACGTCATGAAGCAGGCCAAGGCGCTGGACGAGCAGCGCAGCCGCGGCCGGCCGATCGGGCCGCTGCACGGGCTGCCGGTGGGCCTGAAGGACGTCATCGACACCGCCGGACAGCCGAGCGAGAACGGCACGCCGCTGGATGCCGGGCGCAAGCCCGGCGACGACGCCTTCGTGGTGCAGCGCCTGAAGCAGGACGGCGCCGTCATCATGGGCAAGACGGTGACCACGGAGCTGATGTTCCGCGAGCCCGGCAAGACCCGCAATCGGCACAACCCGGCGCACACGCCCGGCGGTTCCTCCTCGGGCTCCGCCGCGGCCGTGGCCGCCGGCATGGTGCCGCTGGCGCTCGGCACCCAGACCGTCGGCTCGGTGATCCGCCCGGCCGCCTTCTGCGGCACCGTCGGCTTCAAGCCGACCTTCGGCGCGATCCCGCGCCGCGGGGTGCTGTCGCAGGCGCCCTCGCTCGACACCCTCGGTGTCTTCGCCGGCAGCGTCGCCGGCGCCGCGCTGCTGGCCGACAGCCTGTTCGGCTACGACGCCGACGACCCGGCGACCACCCTGGCGGCCGCGCCGCGGCTGGCCGAGGCCGCCGCCGCCAAGCCGCCGGTGCGCCCGACCTTCGCCTTCGTGAAGCAGCCGGCCTGGGAGATCGCCGCGCCGGAGATGCAGGAAGGCTTCGCCGAACTTTGCGAGGTGCTCGGCGAGACCTGCGACGAGGTGGAACTGCCCGGACACTTTGCCGACGCGATGAACTTCTGCAGCCTGGTGCAGACCGCGGAGCTGGCCAAGTCCTACTACCACTACGAACGCCGCGGCCGCGACCAGCTGAGCGAAGACATGCAGCAGACCATCGACGCCGGGCGCCGCATCCTGGCGCACGACTACATGGCCGCACTGGACTGGCCGCGCATCCTCAACGGTGCGCTGGAGGCGGTGTTCAACCGCTACGACGCCATTATCACGCCGGCGGCGCCGGGCCCGGCGCCGGAAGGGCTGGGCTCCACCGGCAATCCGGCCTTCAACGGCACCTGGACCTTCTGCGGCATGCCGGCGGTCTCGCTGCCGCTGCTGCAGGCGGAGAGCGGCCTGCCGATGGGCGTGCAGCTGGTCGGCCAGCGCGGCAACGACGGGCGCCTGCTGCGCACCGCGCGCTGGCTGGTCGACTTCCTGGCCCAGGCGGAATAAGCCAGACGGACTGAGAGACGGTAACCCCAAGCAGGTATCGGGAAACGGGACGAAGACAGATGGTGGACAAGATTCTGGGTGTTGCGGCGATCATCGTGCTGATCGGCTTCATGAGCGTGCTGGTCGTTTTCGTACCGGATTTCGACCTCATCCTCGTCACCCTGGTGGTGACCGGCATGGCCGCCTACGACTTCTATGTCACCCTGTTCAAGCGCAAGAACGGCAACGGCGGCTGAGCGGGTCCGGCGGGCGGAGCAGTCTATGAAAATCGCGCTGCTGGACGATTATCAGGGCGTGGCGCTGAAGAGCGCCGACTGGGCCGGCATCCTGCCCGGCGCCGACATCACCGTTTTCAGCGACACCCTCACCGATCCGGACGCGCTGGTCGCGCGCCTCGAGGGCTTCGAGATTCTCGGCATCATGCGCGAGCGCACGCCCTTTCCGCGCGCGCTGCTGGAGCGGCTGCCCAATCTCAAGCTTCTTGTCACCACGGGGCACCGCAATGCCTCCGTTGATGTTGCCGCGGCCCGGGAACTCGGCATCACGGTCTGCGGCACGCCGTCCTCTGCGGCCGCGGCGGCGGAGCTGACCTGGGCGCTGCTCATGGCGGCGGCGCGCCGCCTCGACCTGGAGATGGCCTCGTTCAAGGACGGCGGCTGGCAGGTCGGCCTCGGGCGCGACCTTGCCGGCGCCACCCTGGGCATCATCGGCCTCGGCCGCCTGGGCAGCCTGGTCGCCGGCTACGGCAAGACCTTCGGCATGCGGGTGATCGCCTGGAGCCAGAACCTCACGGCGGAACGCGCGGCCGAGGCGGGCGCCGAAGCGGTCGACAAGGCAACGCTGTTCCGCGAGTCCGACTTCGTCACCATCCATGTCCGGCTCAGCGACCGCACCGCGGGCCTCGTCAATGCCGAGACGCTCGGGCTGATGAAGCCCGACGCCTGGATCGTGAATACCTCGCGCGGGCCGATCATCGAGCGCAAGGCGCTGCTGTCGGCACTGAAGGCGGGAAAGATCGGCGGCGCCGCGCTCGACGTCTTCGACGAGGAGCCGCTGCCGGCGGGCGACGAGCTGCGCCGCCTCGACAACGTGGTGGCGACGCCCCACGTCGGCTACGTGAGCCGCGAGAACTACGCCACCATGTACCGCGTCACGGCGGAAAACATCGCCGCCTTCCTCGCCGGCAAGCCCCAGAACGTCATCGAGCCTTAGAGGCTACTCAGCCGCCTGGGCGAAGAGTTCGCCGGGCACGTAGACCTCGCCCTGCATCAGCTTGCGCGCCGTGCGCAGGGTGCCGATGGTCCTGAGCGTCATGCCGCCCTTGCCGGGGTCGGCGTCGACCAGCAGCTCCAGTTCGCCGGAGGGATGCTCGATCTTCAGCGGGTAGGGCGGCCCCGCGGGCAGCTCGACAAAGGGTGCCGCCACGCTGTCCTCCACCAGGCAGCAGCAGGCCAGGCAGATGGCGCCGGTCACCGCGTGGGCGGCGTGGGTCTTGTGCGGCACGAAGTAACGCGAGGTGATCGTGCCGCCGTTGCGCGGCTTGGCCAGCAGGATGATCTTGGGCACCACCTTCTCGGAGACGTCGCCCAGCCCCATCATCTCGCCGGCCTTGCGGCGGATCGGCTCCAGCCGGGCGAAGAGCGCCTTGTCGGCGTCCAGTTCGGCGGCGCTCTCGTAGCCGGTCTTGCCGACCGAGGCCGCCGCCAGCATCATCACCGGCATGGCGGCGTCGACGCAGCTCACCTCGATGCCGTCGATGACGTCGATGGGCCGGCCGGTCGGCAGCAGGCTGCCGCAGGTCGAGCCGGCGACGTCCATGAAGTTCAACTGGACCGGCGCCGCGGTGCCCGGCACGCCGTCGATGGCGGTGTCGCCCTCGTAGTTCACCTTGCCGCCCGGCGTCTGCACCACCGCCTCGATCTTGGCGTCGATGTTCACGTGGTAGATGCGCACGCGGCTGACGTCGCCCTGGGGCTTCACCATCCCGGTCTCCAGCGCGAAGGGGCCGACGCCGGCCATGATGTTGCCGCAGGGCGGGTTGGTGTCGACCCGCGCCGCCTCGACCTCGACCTGGGCGAAGAGGTAGTCGACGTCGATGCCGGGGCGCGTCGAGGGGCTGACGATGGCGACCTTGCTGGTCAGCGTGGTGGCGCCGCCGATGCCGTCGATCTGCCGCGCGTCCGGCGAGCCCATGGCGGCGAGCAGGACCCGGTCGCGCAGGGCAGGGTCGGCGGGCAGGTCCTTCGCCATGAAGTAGGGGCCCTTCGAGGTGCCCCCGCGCATGAGGATGCAGGGGATGGCGACTTGCGGTGCGGTCATAACGGTGTCCCGGAACGGCTTGAAATCGGCGGCTACTATAGGCGGCGGACCGGGCCGCGGCCAGAGGTCACGCCGGCCTCGCGGGCGTTTGACTTGGCGCCGCCGCCGCGGCGGACCAGAGTGGCGCCATGAGACGATTCGCCCTCGGCCTGGTCCTGCTGCTGGCGCTCGCCGGCTTCGGCTCGGGCGAGCGCCTCTTTGCGCCCTCGGCGGAGCTCTGGCCGCGATGGCAGGCGCACGATCCGGCCAGCCCGGCGGTGCTCGACTTCGCCGCCTGGGATGGCCTGCTGCGGCGCGTCGTGGTGGCCGGGGCAGACGGCATCAACCGGGTCGACTATGCCGCCCTGGCCGGACCCGAGCGGGCCGCCCTGGCCGCCGTCGTCGCGGCGCTGGCCGCCGTGGAGATCGACGGCTACAGCCGGCCGCAGCAGTTCGCCTATTGGATCAACCTCTACAACGCCGTAACCCTGCAGGTGGTCGCGGCGCACTGGCCGGTCGCCTCGATCCGCGACATCGACATCTCGCCGGGCTGGTTCGCCGACGGCCCCTGGGACGCCGAGGTGGTGACGGTCGCCGGCGCGGCCCTGACCCTCAACGACATCGAACACCGTATTCTGCGCCCGATCTGGCGCGATCCGCGCATCCACTACGCGGTCAACTGCGCCTCCCTGGGCTGCCCGAACCTCGCCGCCACGGCCTACACCGCCGCCGGGATCGAGACGCGGCTGGAGGCCGCCGCCCGGGCCTTCGTCAACCACCCGCGCGGCCTGGACGTCGGGCAGGGGCGGGTGACCGTCTCGAAGATCTACGACTGGTACCTGGAGGACTTCGGCGGCAGCGAGGCCGGCCTCATCGGGCACCTGTCGCGCTATGCCGAGCCGGCCCTGCGCGACCGGCTGCGGGCGGCCGGCGCGATCGACGAAGCGGCCTACGACTGGCGGGTGAACGCGGTGGGCGAGTGAGTACAACCGCCGGCGGGCGTTTCAAATGTTGCCGGTGTGGGGATTCGCACAAAGGAGTGTCGTTCCCCGGCGGTAAGCCTCGGGGTGCCGCGCTATATATCGTGCCAGCGCCGCGCGAAGACGAAAACAGAGAGACAGCTTGATGACCACTCGTGTCGATGCACGGGGGGAGCCGGTGAGCGGCGCCTCCGACACGGCTATCGCATTTTATGAGCAGGCGCTTGCCGCGCTGCAGTGTTACAGCGGCGATCCCCTGGCAACCCTGGACCGGGCGATCGCCGACTCGCCCGAATTCGTCATGGCGCATTGTTTTCGCGCCTACATCTACGGACTCTCCACCGAGGCGCAGGCGATACCGGAGGCGCGGGCGAGTTTCGACCTCGCCGCGGCGCTCGCCACCAACTCCCGCGAGCGGCGCCATCTGGTGGCCCTGCGCCAGCTGCTCGACGGCAGTTGGGAGGGCGCCATTTCCGCCCTGGAGGAAGCCGTCACGGATCATCCGCGCGATGCCCTGGCGGTGCAGGCGCTGCACCTCGCCGACTTCTATGTCGGCGATGCCCGCAATCTGCGCGACCACGTCGCCCGCGTGCTGCCCGACTGGTCGAGCGAGGATCCGGGCTACCACGCGATCCTGGCGATGTACGCCTTCGGGCTGGAGGAGTGCGGCGACTATGCCCGCGCCGAGGACTTCGGCCGCCGCGCCATCGACCTGAACCCGCGCGATGCCTGGGCCCAGCACGCCGTCGCCCACGTCATGGAGATGCAGGGCCGCGTGAAGGACGGCATCGACTGGATGAGCGGCCGCGAAGCTTTCTGGGCCGAGGACAACTTCTTCGCCGTGCACAACTGGTGGCACTTGGCGCTCTATCACCTGGAACTGGAGCAGTTTCCCGAGGTGCTTGAAATCTATGACGGCCCGATCCGCGGGCAGCGCTACACGGTGCTGATCGGGCTCGTGGACGAATCGAGCTGTGCGCTGGAGTAC
>DAIQBR010000267.1:4113-5801 GCA_036781105.1 Kiloniellaceae bacterium | reverse complement strand
TGGCAGTGCTGGTTGACACACCGTCGAAGGCCCAGTCTCTGGGGCTTTCGGTGTTTGATGCAATCAAGAGAGATATTCTCTACGCTGAGCTGAAGCCTGGGGAACAGCTTCGACTGCGCGTGCTCTGCGACCGCTATGGCTGCGGTGCATCGCCCATCCGAGAGGCGCTCAACCAGCTTGCCAGCGACAATTGGGTTGTCCGCATCGACAAGCGTGGCTTCTTCGTTTCGCCGACCTCCGAGGAAGAGTTTCAGGACATCCTGACGAATCGCTGCTTCCTGGAAGCCGAAGCCCTGCGGCGGGCCATCGCGCTCGGCGACAGCGCGTGGGAAGAACGGGTGCTTCTTTCGCACTATCGCATGACCCGCGTGCCGCGCCACCGTCAGAAAGAGGAAACGGAGGTGAACTGGGATTGGGAAGCGGCGCACAAGTCCTTCCACATGACCCTGATCTCCGGCTGTGGCTCGCGCATTCTGCTGGCCAATTGCGAGAAGCTCTACGACCTCAACATCCGCTACCGCTTCCAGTCGCGCCGCAAGTCCCGCCATACCAGAACGGTGTCGGTCGAACATGACGCCTTGAAGGAGCTGGCCTTGGCGCGGAACAGCGATGACGCCGTAGAGGCGCTCACCAGTCACTTCATGAAGACGGGGCGTTTCCTCTTCGAGAACGTGTCGCGGGGCGCCGGCTGACGGCAGGCTTTGCCGCCGCGTCTCCCCGCCGTCCGGCGCCGGCGCGTTTTTCGTTGCACGGGGCCGGCGGATCGCTAGCGTTCGGACATGGAGATCGTCTTCCTCGGCACCGGCTGTCCGGTGGTTTCGACCGAACGCTACGGCCCCGCACAACTCGTCTTGGCCCCGGAAAGCATGGGCGGCGCCAAGGTGCTGGTCGACTGCGGCTCCGGCGTGACCCAGCGCCTGCTCGCCGCTGGCACGCCCGGCCGCGACCTCGATGCGCTGCTGCTGACCCACCTGCACTCGGACCACCTGGTCGATCTCTACCAGCTGATCGTCTCTTCCTGGCACCAGGGGCGCGACCGGCCGCTGCCGGTCTACGGCCCGCCGGGCACCCGCCGCTATGTCGAGGGACTGATGGCGCTTTGGGAGCCCGAACTGAGCCAGCGCATTGCCCACGAGAAGCGCCCGTCGACGGCGGCGCTGGAGGTCACGGTGACGGAGATCGCCGCCGGGGCGTCGCTCGCGTTCGGCGGTCTTTCGGTGCGCGTGGTCGAGGTCGACCACAAGCCGGTGCGCCATGCCTATGGCTTCGTCTTCGAGGCGGGCGGGCAGAAACTCGTTCTCTCCGGCGACACCCGCCGCTCTGCGGCCCTGATCGAAGCGGCACAGGGGGCGGACCTGCTGGTGCACGAGGTTTTCGTGCATCGCGAGATGCCGGTGGTCGAGGGCGTGCGGTCGGCGGAAACGGTGGCCAATGTCGCCGGCTACCACACGCTCTCCAGCGAGGTCGGCAAGATCGCGACGGAGGCCGCCGTGAAGGCGCTGGCGCTCACCCACTTCGTGCCGCCCGCGGCCGACCGCGAGGCCCTGCTGGACGAGGTCGCCGCGGACTTCGCGGGGCCGCTGGTGCTGGCCGAGGATCTGCTGCGCATCGACCTCGCCCGGCGGCGGGTCGTGCACGGCCGGATGACCCTCGCCCTGGGGCAAGGGGCGAGGACTTAGCTGGTCGGC
>DAIQBR010000267.1:0-4089 GCA_036781105.1 Kiloniellaceae bacterium | reverse complement strand
ACATCGATACGCACGTTGGCGAGACCGTGATTGATGAAGCCCAGTTCTTGGGCGGCGGCGCGCGAGACGTCGATGACGCGCCGCTTCACGAAGGGACCGCGATCATTGATGACCACCACGACCGAACGCCCGTTGTCCAGGTTGGTCACCCGGACGCGGCTGCCGAAGGGCAGGGTCTTGTGCGCCGCCGTCATGGCGGCCATGTCGTAGTGCTCGCCGCTGGCGGTGCGGCGGCCGTGGAAGCGCCGGCCATACCAGGATGCGAGGCCGGTGAAGCTCGCGGAGACCGTATCCTCCGGTTCGCGCGGCAGGGCGTCGCGTGCGGCGGGCGGCGGGGTCAGCACGATGCGGCGGTCGGGCGCCGCCGCAGGGGCCTCGAACTGGCGATAGCTGTATTGCCGCAAGGGGGGCGGTGCGGGCTGCCGGGCCTGGGCGCCGGGCTGCGGTGCCGGAGATGTCGTCGGGGCCGGCGCGCCGGTGCAGGCGCTGAGCAGCGCGGCCGCGATGAAAGCGGCGGCAAGCCTTGAGCCCCGGTGGTGAGTCACCCCGTTCGATTCCCCGACAATTCGATCCTTTACCGGCTTTTATTGTAGTGGGCCGAAGGTTTCCAGCCGGTTACCCGGAGCCAAGCGGGCCAGCGGCCGGATCCGCAGACTATTTCCACCAGGGATCGCCGAGGTCGAGGGTATCTTCATCGGTCAGGACGCCGGTCAGGCCGCCGGCCCCGGCGCCGATCAGGGCGCCTTCGACGATGCCGAGGCCGGTGACCACACCCAGAGCCGTGCCGGCGGCGGCGCCTATGCCTGCGCCGCTCAGCCCGCGGTCCCCGGTGGTGCTTCCACAGGCCGAGAGCGCCAGGGCGGCGGCCAGCAGGCTCGCCGGCAGCAGCGGATTTGAGCGGATCATCTAGACCTCCCGGCAAAAACCCTTGGAAATTGTGCGGGAAGATATAGGGGCACGATTCAGCCTCTTGCTATGTCAAAACTGTGCCCTTAAAAATCTATGGGCTCGCTTGCTTGGCTCGTCGCGTAGTGTTGTGAACAAGGGTGCGGCGAAGACTAAGGTGCGTAAGTACCGTCTAGTTCGCTCATCCGTTCGGCTACTTGATCTGGTCTTAATTTGTTCGGGTTTTGTCTCTGGTCGGGGGACCGGGACACCAACCCTCAGGGGGGAAGCCTCACATGCAGTCATGGGATGCCTGCCACAGCCAGTCGTGCGAGGGCCGTTGTTGCCCTGCGACTCTTTCCGCGGGACCGCGCTGAGCCATGCGGCGGCGCCCCCTCTTTGGGCTGATGCTTCTGCTGATGGCGGCCGGCTGCGCCGCCCCGCAGGCCGAGGCGGTAGACGGCGGCAGCGACCCCTCCAAGGTTGCCGGCACGGCGTCGGGGCACCGCGCGCTCGCCACTCAGCAGGCCGCGCGCCCGGTGACGCCGATGCTCGATGAAGTCACTCCGGCCGGCCTGACGATGCTGCCGCCGACCCCCGCGCTGCCGCGGGCGCGGCCGGCCATGTATCGTTCCGGCCGGTCGCTGCAGTGCGTGCCCTACGCGCGGGAGCTCTCCGGAATCCAGTTGCGCGGCAATGCCTGGACCTGGTGGACCAAGGCCAACGGGCTCTACGAAAAGGGTGCCGTGCCGCGCCCCGGTGCGGTGCTGGTCTTCAGCAAGACCCGTCGCCTGCGGCTCGGCCATCTCGCCGTGGTCGCCGAGGTGCGCAACAGCCGCGAGATCGTCGTGCACCAGGCCAACTGGTTGAACGGCGGGCGTATTCACCGCTACACGCCGGTGCGCGATGTGTCCAAGAACAACGACTGGTCCGAGGTGCGGGTGTGGTACACCCCGGGCCGGGTCTACGGCTCGCGCAACTATGCCGCCTACGGCTTCATATATCCGCGGCCCGAGGACGCACCGGAGCTGCTTCAGGCCGCCAACTGAGCCGGAGCCTCCGGGCCCGTCGCCCCGGGCCATCTTCCGCCGCCCTATTCCCTTGATCTGACGCCGCCGGGCGGCACAATGGCGCCCGGAGATCTTGCCATGGGGGCCCGTAGTTCAGCGGTCAGAACTCGCCGCTCATAACGGCGTTGTCGCAGGTTCGAATCCTGCCGGGCCCACCACTCCCCACCACTTTGCACCCTAGCTTGGGCAACGGAGCCGCCGATGCTCCCGCGGAGTTTCATCCGCAGGCGGTTAATCAGCCGGGATTCCTGCGGAATGCTGTCGCCTCGGTGTAGCCTTCACCGGTGCCATACTGCAATATTCTGGAAGAGGGGGAACGACCGGGCGGGCCATGGGTTCGATCAAGGTGGCGTACCCTTTGCGGCGTGCGCTCGTGGTTCCAGCGGAGGCGTTCTCCCCATCGCAACTCGCACCCGAGGACGACAGACGTGTTCAGCAAGCACATCAAAATCGGGCCCGACAGCACCCGCGACGCCGTGGTCCTGAACCTGCTCATAAACGGTGGTACCAATGCCGTTTCCGCGCGACTTCCCGCGGCCGCGGCCGACGACCTCATCGCCAAGCTTGGCTCGGCGCGGGCCGCGCTGAAGCAGCCGGTGGAAGCGGACCTCGACCCCTACACGAGCCCGGAACTGGCCGTTGTCGATCCGCCCTGGCGGACCAGCACCGACAACATGGCGGCGACAAGCGAAGTGGCCGGGGTTTCTCTCGCGATCAGGCATTCCGGCTACGGCTGGCTGTGCTTCGTTCTGCCCCATGAAGAAGCCAGGGCCTTGGGGCACTGGCTGATCGAGAACGCCGGGACGCCCGCAAGACCGCGAACCGAGGCTGCGGAGTAGCTGTCACCCGGTGCATCTCCGGCAGCGGACCGCGCGCCGCGCTCACGGCGGCGGCGGCCCCCGTCCGCGGACCAGGTGCACGATCAGCGTCAGCACGAAGAGCACGATGAAGACGATGAAAAGGATCTTCGCGATATCGACGGCAATCATTGCCACGCCGCCGAAGCCGAAGAAGGCCGCGATGATCGCGAGCAGGAAAAAGAATATGGCCCAGCCGAGCATGGTGGTTCCTTTCTGCGGCGGCGCCAGGGCTGTCACCCGGCTAGTGGGCTGCTAACGGGCGGGCAGGCGCGAGGTTCCGCTCCCTTGCGTTGGCGCTTGGCGGAACCCTGCCGCCTTTGCCTCGTTGTCCTGACACGAGACTTCCCGTTGGGAACTACTCCTTTCTGCTGCGAGGATCGTCATGCGCCTGCTTTCGCGCCGCCACTTCCATTCCGCTGCCTTCCTGTTTCCCTCGCCCGCCTTGAGCGCCCGCCTCGCGGCTGCCCTCGTCGCCGGCGCGACGCTCGCAGGCTGTGCCGAGGCGCCGGTGACCGGCCGTCAGCAGCTGATCCTGGTCGACGAGGCACAGGCCAACCAACTGGGTGCAGAGGCCTGGCAGCAGATCAAGGCCGAGAAGCCGGTCGCCGAGGCGTCCGCGCTGCAAAGCAAGGTCGAGCGCATCGGTCGGGAGTTGATCGCGGCCAGCGGTGCGCAGGGGCTCGATTGGGAATTCCAGGTCTTCGACGACCCGACCCCCAACGCCTTTGCCCTGCCGGGCGGCAAAATCGGCTTGCACAGTGGTATGGCACAGATCGCCAGCACCGATGCACAACTCGCCGCGGTGCTGGCGCACGAAGTCGGTCACGTCGTGGCCCGCCACCCCTCCGAACAGATGTCGCAGAGCGCCGCGATACAGACGGCGTTGGGTGCAGCCGGTGCGAACGAAGGCGTGGTGGGTCAACTGGTGCAGTTGGCCACCGGCGTCGGCGCGCTTTCCTTCTCGCGCTCCGCGGAAGCCGAGGCCGACCGTATCGGCCTCGAGTACATGGCCCGTGCCGGCTACGATCCGCGCGCCGCCGTCGACCTCTGGCGGAACATGGCACAGGCTACGACTGCAGCCGGCCGCCCGCCGGAGTTTCTCTCGACCCACCCCAATCCTGAGAGCCGTATCACGGCCATTGAAAACGCGTTGCCTGAAGTGATGCCTCTCTATCGCGCAAATCGATAAAGAGCGTCGCTCAGATTCGTTCTTCAATTGTAGACAACGCATTGTTCGCGTTGCTGCATCTGTCGGCAGCCTAATACTTTATTGA
>DAIQBR010000266.1:0-5816 GCA_036781105.1 Kiloniellaceae bacterium | reverse complement strand
GCTCAGCCTCTCCGCCCTGCCCGCTCAGTCTGCCGAGCCGCTGCGCTTCGCCGTTACCGACGTCGAGGGCCTGGAGACCCTGCAGCGCGAGTTCGGCCCCTTCGCCGACGTGCTGGCCGAGGCGAGCGGCGCGGAGGTGAAGCTCTTCGCGGTCACCAACCGCACCGCGGCCGCCGAGGCGCTGCGCGCCAAGAAGGTCGACTTCGTGCTGACCGGCCCCGCCGAGTACGTGGTGATGCAGAAGCTGACCAACGCCAGCCCGGTGGTCGGCTTCAGCCGGCCCGACTATTTCTCCGCCATCGTGGTCATGGCCGACAGCGGCATCAACGCCCCCAGTGAACTGAAGGGCAAGACCGTGGCCTTCGACGACATCGGCTCCACCTCCGGCCACCTCGGCCCGATGCAGCTGCTGGCCGACTACGGCCTCGACCCGCGCAACGAGGTGAAGTCCATGCACGTGTCGCGCAACGTCGCTCACGAGGCGCTGAAGCGCGGCGACGTGGCGGCCATCGGCGTGAACTACCGCAGCTGGACCGACCGGGTGCGCGCCAAGGACACCGAGACCTCGCCGGGCTCCTTCAAGGTGATCGCCCGCGGCCCGGACCTGCCCAATGACATTCTCATTGCCGGTGCCCACGTCGATCCGGCGGTCGTCGCCAAGGTGCGCGCGGTCTTCTCAGAGAACTCCGACGAGCTGATCGCCGCCATCCTCAAGGGCGAGGACAATCAGAAGTACGCCGGCATGAAGTTCCTGCCCAACGTGAAGGACGCCGACTACCAGTACGTCCGCAACGCCTACGCCACCATCGGCTACCCGCAGTATTCCGACTTCGTGGGCAACTGATGGCCATCGCGGCGGCCCGGCCCAGCCCCCAAGCGAGCCTCGGTTCCGCCGGGCGGACAGCGGCGGCCTCTATAGAGGCCGCCGCGACCGCTCACGAACTTGCCGTCCGCGATCTCCGCAAGTCCTTCAACGGCGTGCCGGTGCTGAAGGGGGTCGGTTTCGACATCGCCGCCGGCCAGGCCGTCGCGCTGATCGGCGCCAACGGCGCCGGCAAGTCGACCCTGCTGCGCTGCTGCCTGCGCCTGCTCGAACCCGACGCCGGCCGCGTCCAACTGCTCGGCGAGGACATCGGCCGCCTGCAGCGCGCAGCGCTGCGCCGCCTGCGCGCCCGTGTCGGCTTCGTCTTCCAGCGCCACAACCTGGTGCCGCGGCTTTCCGCCCTCACCAACGTGCTGCACGGCGTGCAGGCGCGCCGCAGCGGTCCGCGCTGCTGGTTCCAGTCGGTCGCCCGCCGCGAGGATCGCGAGGCAGCGCTGCACTGCCTCGAGATGGTCGGCCTCGCCGACCAGGCCGCCAAGCGCGCCGATACCCTCTCCGGCGGGCAGTCGCAGCGCGTCGCCATCGCCCGCGCGCTGATGCAGCGCCCGCGTCTCGTCTTCGCCGATGAGCCGGTCGCCAGCCTCGATCCGGCCGCCGGCGAGGAAGTCATGGAGCTCTTCGTGCGCCTCATGCGCGAGGAGGGGGTGACCCTGCTGTTCACCTCGCACCACCTGCGCCACGCCCTCGCCTACGGCGACCGCCTCATCGCGCTGTCGGGCGGGGTGAAGGTGATGGACGCCGCGACCGCCGGCCAGAGTCTCGAGGCGCTGAAGTCGGTCTATGCCTGACACCGCCGCCCGCCCCGGCGCCCGCGCCGCCACTCTGCCACAACGCTTCGAGCGGCCCTCCGTACTGGCCTTCCTCGCCTACCTGGTCACCCTGGCGATGATCGTGCTGGCCATGGAGGGCGCCGAGATCTCGCTGCTCGACTTTGTCCAGGGCGTGCCGCAGATGGGCGACCTGCTCTCGCGCATGGTGCCGCCGGACATCTCCCGCCTCGCGCCGATCTCCCGCGCGCTGCTGGAAACCTTCCAGATGGCGCTGGCCGGCACTGTGCTCGGCGTCGTCTTCAGCCTGCCGCTGGCGGTCTGGGCGACGAAACGTCTTTCGCCCCATCCGCTGGTCTACTACGCCGCGCGCGGCCTGATCTCCTGGTTCCGCACCGTGCCCGACCTCATCTGGGCGCTGTTCTTCGTGGTCACCGTGGGGCTCGGCCCCTTCGCCGGCACCCTCGCCCTCATGGTCGATACCATGGGCTTCTGCGGCAAGTTCTTCGCCGAGGCCATGGAGGAGACCGAGACCGGCCCGCAGGAGGCGCTCACCGCGCTGGGCGCGCGGCGCGGCGGCATCATCTGCTCGGCGGTGATCCCGGCGGCGCTGCCGTCCTTCATCAACACCTCGCTGTTCAGCCTGGAGAAAGCCACCCGCTCCTCGGTGGTGCTCGGGCTGGTCGGCGCCGGCGGCATCGGCATCGAACTGAAGGTGGCCATGGACCTCTTCGAATACCCGACCGCCGCCACGATCATTCTCTGCATCTTCGCGCTGGTTCTGGCGGTCGAGCGGGTCAGCGCCAGCCTGCGCCAGCGGATCATCTGAACGCCATCAAGGGAGAACACGCCATCATGACCGTGCAGGATCGGGTCCAGACGGAAACCGCCTACCAGGCCTGGAACGACCAGTGGCAGAGCGAGAGCGGGCGCGCCGACTGGCTCGCGCCCGACCCCGATGTCGCCGCGGTGGTGCCCCTGCTGCGCCGCCGCGGCGCCACGACGGCGCTCGACCTCGGCTGCGGCGTCGGCCGCCACGCCTGCTTCCTGGCCGGCGCCGGCCTGGAGGTGCAGGCCATGGACGCCAGCGCCTCAGGCCTCGACTTCGCCCGGCAACAGGCCCGCGACCTCGGCCTCCCGGTCGCCTTCCGCGACGGCCTGATGACCGAGCTGCCCTACCCCGACGCCAGCTTCGACTACGTGCTGTCGTTCAATGTGATCTATCACGGCGACGGCGGCGTGGTGAGCCAGGCGATCGCCGAGATCCACCGCGTGCTGAAACCCGGCGGCCTGTTCCAGGGCACCCTGCTGTCCAAGCGCCACGCGAACTACGGCCGCGGCAAGGAGATCGCCCGCAACACCTTCGTCATCGACGGCGCCGGCGGCGACAAGAACCACCCGCACTACTACTGCAACGCGGCCGAACTGGTCACGCTCTTTGAAGACTTCGAGCCCCTGAGCCTCTTCGACCGCGAGCACGAAAAGCCCGCCACCTACCACTGGCACCTGCTGGCCGAGCGCGGGTAGCGCCGCGAAGGATGAGGCTTGAGTTTGAATAAGGTCCTCATCCTGAGGAGCCGTGCGCAGCGCGGCGTCTCGAAGGACGAGGGCCGTGGTCGCAACCCTTCACTCCAAACACCGCTACCGCTCCAGCGTCACCGCCAGGTAGGCCACGGCGATCTCGGCGGCGAGGCGCGCGTTGCTCAGCACCAGGGCGACATTGGCCGCCAGGCTGGCGCCGCCGGTCAGCGCCTCCAGGCGGGCCAGCAGGAAGGGCGTCACCGCCTTGCCCTGGATGCCCCGCTCCGCCGCCTCGCCCAGCGCCGTCTCGATGTGGTGCTCAATCTCCCGCGCCGGGATCTCCGCGCCCGCCGGGATCGGGTTGGCGATCACCAGGCCGCCGCCCAGGCTTCCGTCACCGGCGCCGAGCCCCCATTTCGCCGCCATCACCTGGGCGATCTCCGCGGCGCTGTCGCGGCGCAGCGGCACGGCGAGGCCCGAGGTGCGGCTGTAGAAGGCCGGCAGTTCGTCGCAGCGGTAGCCGATCACCGGCACGCCCAGGGTCTCCAGCACCTCCAGGGTCTTCGGCAGGTCGAGGATCGCCTTGGCCCCGGCGCAGACCACGGCGACCTCGCTGCGCGCCAGTTCCTGCAGGTCGGCGGAGACGTCGAAGCTCAGCTCGGCGCCGCGGTGCACGCCGCCGATGCCGCCGGTGGCGAAGACGCGGATGCCGGCCAGCGCGGCGCAGATCATGGTGGCCGCCACGGTGGTGGAGCCGGTGGCGCCGGCCGCCAGCACCGCCGGCAGGTCGGCGCGGCTCACCTTGGCGACGTCGCGCTCCCCGGCGAGGCGCGCCAGTTCGCCGTCGGTCAGGCCGACGCGGATGCGGCCGTCCAGCAGCGCGATGGTCGCCGGCAGCGCCCCGGCGGCGCGCACCTCTTCTTCTACCGCGCGCGCGGTTTCCAGGTTGCGCGGCGCCGGCATGCCGTGGGTGATGATGGTCGACTCCAGCGCCACCACCGGGCGCTCCGTCGCCAGGGCCTCGCGCAGCTCCGGGGTGATGTCGAGGCGGTCCCTCATGCCGCGGCCATCGCATCGAGCGCGGCGGGCGTCAGTCGCGGGCAGACACTTTCCGCGCAGCCGACGGTGAGCGCCGCGGCGGCCAGCGCGCGGCGGCCGGCCTTGCGCGGATCGACGCCGCGCAGGCGCGCCTCCAGGTAGGCCGCCGCCAGCGCGTCGCCCGCCCCGGTGATGTCGACCAGTCTTGCTTCGTCGCTGTCCAGCATGAGGGGCTTTCCTTCCGCCGCGATGCAGATCCCGGCACCGCCCAGAGACAGGACCACTTCGCCGGCACCTTCCGCCCGCAGCTTAGCCGCTGCCGCCGGCGGGTCGAGCCCTTCCGCCGGCGCGCCCAGCAGCGCCGCGGCCTCCTGACGGTTCACGAAGACCAGGTCGCAGGCCGCGAGATGCGGGCGCAGCCGCAGCGCCTTGGCCGGCGAGACGGCGTTGACCGCGAAGCGCCTTTTCCCCTCGCACAAGCCGGCGAGGATTCCCAGCGTCGCCGCCGGCAGGTTGCAGTCGGCGAAGATCGCCTCGCTCTGCCACAGCGCCGCCGGCAGGTCTTCCAGCAGCGCCGGGGTGATCTCGTCGTAGATCCGCATGTCGGCGACCGCCACCAGCATCTCGCCGTCGGGCTGCAAGGCGATGAGGTGGAAGGCCGTCGGCGCGCGCTCGGCAAGGGTGACTCCCGACGTGTCGATCGCAAGATCGCCGAGGCCGGCGAGCAGCGACAAGCCATCGTCGTCGCGCCCGAGGCGGCTCACCAGCGCCACTTCGGCGCCGAGCCGCACGAGATTCTCCGCCACGTTGCGTGCCACGCCGCCGGGCCAGGCGCCGAGTGCCACCGGGTTGGAGGCGCCGATGGTATAGGGCGTCGCGGCGCGTGCCTTGCGATCCAGGTGGCAGGCGCCGACCACGGTGATTTTCAGGACCCTTCTCCTCGCTACACGCCGTCGCGGCGCCACGCTCCAAGGTCCGTCAGGCCTACGCACTTGGCAAGCCTGCGGCCGGGCGGGAAACTTCGTCGTGGATTGCCCCGCTGCGGCGGGTTATATCCCTAAGTAGATGCACCTTGAGTTGAAATCGCAAGCGCCGCCGCAGCGGCGCGCAGGACCGGCGGCGGGCGCCCTGCCCGTGCTGCTGCTGGCCCTCCTCCTGCTGGTTCCCCTGCTGCTCATCCCGGCGGCGAGCGCCGGCGCCCAGAGCTCCAGCTTCGATCCGGCGGAAGTGCGCGACGGCCGCGACGCGGTGCTCGCCGACAGCCGCTACCAGACCGAGATGCCCGAGGCCGAGAAGCTGCCGGAGCCTTCGCGCTTCACCATCCCGCCCTGGCTCGCCGAGATCATCTTCTGGATCGTGATCGCGCTCGCCGTGGCCATGGTGGCCTATTTCCTCTTCCAGCTGGGCTACGACCTGCTGCGCGACCGCGGCGCCTTCAAGCGCAACCGCGACCGCCCGGGCGCGGCGGCGCAGCGCGTCGAGACGCCGGTGACGGCGGCGCCGCGCGCGGCCGACCCGCACAGTCTCGCCGAGGCCGACCGCCTCGCCGCCGAGGGACGCTTCAGCGAGGCCATCCACCTGCTGCTGCTGGTCGCCCTGCAGCGCCT
>DAIQBR010000265.1:3179-5845 GCA_036781105.1 Kiloniellaceae bacterium | reverse complement strand
AGCTGCAGGGCAAGCTGCAGCAGCGTGGTCGAGGTGCCCTCGACGTAGACACGCAACGCCGCGAGGTCCTCCGGCGGCGCCGGGTCGAGGTCGAACTCGCGGGCCTCGACGATGGCCTCCAGCAGCTCGCGCGGCAGGGCCCCGGCCTGCACCGCGCGGGCCAGCGGCTGCACCACCTCGTGCTGGCGCGGCGTCCCGGCGTAGATGCCTTCAATGGCCTCGCGCCACCACTGCAGCCGGATCTCGCCCAGCATCGGCTCGCTGACCGCTTCGCGCGTGCGCGCGTGATTGAAGGCGTAGAGCGCAAAGAGCGCCTCGCGCTCGGCCTCCGGCGCGAAGAGACTGGCGAGGTAGCGGTCGCGGTCGTGGCGCTCGACCAGGGCGCCGCAGGGCGAGAGGCCGCTCACCGCCAAGGGCCGCCCCTCTGGCAAGCTTGGCAAGTCATCGGGTGAATCGTAAGCTCTTGCACGCGGACTCCGGAAAAAACGGCAAAGCCGGGAAAAGGTCTGGTCGCGAATCGCCTAGTCGGCGCAAAGTAAAAGAAAAGCACCTTTGCGGGACACTCAAGAACGTACCGCCGGATTGTTTAGGAGGGGAAAAATGGCTGGGATCCTTACTTCGTTACGCAACACCGTCATCGCCGGTTTCGTGCTGGCGGTCGTCCTGTTCCTGCTCTACCTCGGCATGCAAGGCGGCGTCGGCCACGTCTTCTGGGCCTTCTTCTTCCGCTGGCTGCACGTCATCAGCGGCGTCATGTGGATCGGTCTGCTGTGGTACTTCAACTTCGTGCAGATCCCCAACATGGGAAAAATTCCCGACGAGCAGAAGCCGGCGATCGGCAAAGTCATCGCGCCGGCCGCCCTATGGTGGTTCCGCTGGGCCGCCATGGCAACCATCGTCACCGGCCTCCTGCTCGCCGCCATGAACGGCTACATCCTGGACGCCATCCTGGTCGGCCTGACCGACGGCGTGCCGCGCCACACCATGATCGGCATCGGCATGTGGCTGGGCGCCATCATGTGGTTCAACGTGTGGTTCGTGATCTGGCCGAACCAGCAGCGCGCCCTCGGCATGGTCGAAGCCACGCCCGAAGCCAAGGCGAAGTCGGCGCGCACGGCCATGCTGTTCTCGCGCACCAACACCGCGCTGTCGTTCCCCATGCTGTTCGCCATGGTGTCGGCCCAGAATCTTTTCTGACGCGAAGCGCAAACTTTGACACGCCTGCGGGGCGGCGGACCGAAGGGTCCGCCGCCCTTCTCTTTTGTCACGCCGGAATCAGGGGGTTCCGGTCTTTCTTTCAGCCCGCTCGGCAAGAAGTCCACAGGACCACATGCAAATTCGCGGGATTCGGCTTGGAACTTTTCATCCGGCTGACTAATTGTCCCTTTAGAATCAATCCGTGAGCACCGACACGGGCCGGCACAGGCCCGGAGGGTTCCGGATTCCATCCGACAGCGAGAGAGAAAGAGAGAGACAGCATGGCGTTCAAGCTTCCCCCCCTGCCCTACGCACAAGACGCGCTCGAGCCGCATTGCTCGGCCGAGACCCTCAGCTTCCACCACGGCAAGCACCACAATGCCTACGTCACCAAGCTGAACGAGCTCATCGAGGGCACCGACAACGCCGACAAGTCCCTCGAGGAGATCATCAGGACCAGTTCCGGCGGGCTGTTCAACCAGGCCGCCCAGGTGTGGAACCACACCTTCTTCTGGAACTCCATGAAGCCCCAGGGCGGCGGCAAGCCGGACGGCGCGCTGGCCAAGGCCATCGACGACGCCTTCGGCGGCCTCGACAAGTTCAAGGAGCAGTTCAAGGCCGCCGGCGCCGGCCAGTTCGGCAGCGGCTGGGTCTGGCTGGTGAAGGACGGCGACAAGCTGAAGATCGTCAGCACCGGCAACGCCGAGACGCCGCTGACCGGCAGCGCCACGCCGATCCTGACCTGCGACGTCTGGGAACACGCCTACTACCTGGACTACCAGAACCGGCGCCCGGACTTCCTGCAGGCCTTCCTCGACAACCTGGTGAACTGGGACTTCGCGGCGGAGAACTTCGAAGCCGCCAAGTCGGCCAAAGCCGCCTGAATCCCTCAGCCGGCGTGACCAAGGAAAAGGGGCCTTTCGCGAGGCCCCTTTTTCATGGGCTGACGATGTCGCACGTCCAGCGGCGCTCCCTCATGCTGTCGCCTGGCCGGGATGACAATTCGGTTGTGCGGTGCGGCCGGAGTTGATGCGGCGAAGGCAGGCGCCGACTTCTCCCATCTACAGATACGCGCAAGTCCACAATCGGCGGTTGCCGCTAAAATTGCTGATGGAGCCGTCGGCCGGCCGGAATATGATCGGGCCAAGGCCACCGACCTGCCCTCACAGGCGGTCGTATTCTGGACGACAAGGCAATGGACTCCCGGCAGATCATCGCCGGCCTGCAGCGCGAGCTTGCCGAATGCAAGGGCGAGCGTGACGAGGCGATTGCCCGGCAGGCAGCAACTACCCAGGTCCTGCAAGTCATCAACGCCTCGCCCGGCAACCTTGGCCCGGTGTTCGAGGCGATGCTGGAGAATGCGCTGCGCCTTTGCGAGGCCTCGTTCGGATTCGTGACCACCTATGACGGGGAGCGCTTTGCACGCGTTGCACAGCGCGGCGTGCCGGAAGCGCTCGCGGACTATATCA
>DAIQBR010000265.1:0-3110 GCA_036781105.1 Kiloniellaceae bacterium | reverse complement strand
GATGCCTATCGGCAGGCCAATCCGCTGCGCCGCGCCGTCGTCGATCTGGGCGGTGCCCGCAGCGCCCTGGTGGTGGCCCTTCGCAAAGAGGGAACGCTGCTCGGCGCCTTGACCATCTATCGCAAGGAAGTCCGGCCGTTCTCGGACAAGCAGGTCGCTCTGCTGCAGAACTTCGCCGCTCAAGCGGTAATTGCGATCGAGAATGCCCGGCTGCTGGCCGCCTTGCGCGAGCGGACCGAGGAAGTGGGACGCTGGAATCATGAACTGGAAGCCCGGGTCGCCGCCCAGGTCGCCGAGTTGGAGCGGATCGGCAAGCTGCGCCGGTTCCTGGCGCCACAGCTGGCCGAAATGATCGTCGCACGCGGCGACGAGAGCATCCTTGAAAGCCATCGCCGCGAAATCGTCGTCGTGTTCTGCGACATTCGCGGCTTTACCGCCTTTGCCGAGCAGGCTGAGCCGGAAGATGTCATGGCGCTGCTGCGCGACTATCACGCCGCCTTGGGACCCATCGTCGCGCGGTTCGAGGGCACCCTCGACCATTACAGCGGGGACGGCATCATGGTGTTTTTCAACGCCCCCCTGCCGATGGCCGAGCCGGCGAAGCGCGCGATCGGAATGGCCGTGGCACTGCGGGAGGCCGCGGTGAATGTAATCAGGTCCTGGCGTCGTCACGGACACGATATCGGCTTTGGCGTCGGGATATCGCAGGGCTACGCCACCCTGGGGCTGATCGGCTTCGCCGAGCGCATGGACTATACGGCGATCGGAACCGTCACGAACCTGGCCGCGCGGCTCTGCAGCGAGGCCAAGGACGGTCAGATCCTCGTCAGCCGGCGCATTGCCGTCGCCGTCGAGGACTCCGTAGCGCTGGAGGATATCGGCAGCCTCACGCTGAAGGGCATCAGCCAGCCGGTTCAAGTCTACAACGTCGTGCGGGAGACGCCGACCGGTCCTTCCTAGCGGCTGCCTTGGTGCCTTTTTGCAGGCGGCACCTCATTCCACCGCGATCAGCACCGCCGCCACGCGGCGGTCTTCCATGGTCAGTACGTTGTAGGTGCGGCAGGCGGCGCCGGTGTCCATCGGCTCCAGCGCCACGCCGCGCGCCTTGGCCGCCGCGCGCAGGTCGGGATCGATGAAGGCCATGGACCCGCCGCAGCCGATCAGCAGCACCTCGACCGCCGGCTCGGCGGAGAGCACCGGTTCCAGGCTCTCGATATCGATATCTTCGATGGTCGCCGGTGCCCAGGCGGCGGCGCGCTCGGGCAGCACCAGGATGGAGCCGCTGTAGCGTTCGCCGGTGACGCGGAAGCCGCCGTCGCCGTAGCTTTCGATGATCTGCCGGCCCTGCGGAATGAGCGGCGTGACGTCCATCTCCGCTTCCTTCCAGACTGTCAGGTCGAGGGTTGTCCGGCCGCCTCGGTCTCGCCGGTCTCTTCCTTGCCGTCCTCGCCGCCGCGGCGGATCTTCAGGTAGGACAGCAGCGGCACCGCCAGCCCGAAGGACGAATAGGTGCCGATCGCCACGCCCCAGATGAGGCCGGCGGTAAAGCCGCGGATGACCTCGCCGCCGAAGAAGAACAACGCGCCCAGTGCCAGCAGCGTGGTCAGCGAGGTCAGCAGGGTGCGCGACATCGTGGTGTTGATCGCGCGGTTCAGCAGGTCGACCAGTTCCAGCTTCTTGTAGCGGCGCAGGGTCTCGCGCACGCGGTCGAAGATGACCACGGTGTCGTTGATCGAATAACCGGCGACGGTCAGCACCGCGGCCAGCGTGGCCAGGTTGAACTCGATCTGGGTCAGCGCATAGAAGCCGATGGTGGCGACCACGTCGTGCAGCAGCGCGATCAGAGCGGCCACACCGAACTGCCATTCGAAGCGCAGCCAGATGTAGGCGCCGATGGCCAGCATGGCGAGCACGGTGGCCAGCAGGCCGGCCTCCTTCAGCTCGTCGCCGATCTTCGGGCCGACGTACTCCTGGCGCCGCATCTCGACGTTTTCGCCCAGCGCGGCCATGACCTCGCTGATGACATGGATCTGCTCGCCCTCTTCGCCTTCGGGGCGGGAGATGTTGATCAGCACTTCGCTCGGATCGCCGAACTGCTGCAGCGTCACGGCACCGATGCCGAGGCTGCCGACACGGTCGCGCAGCTGGGCGAGGTCCGCCGGGCCCTGGGTGCGCACTTCCAGCAGGATGCCGCCGCGGAAGTCGACGCCGAAGTTCAGGCCCTGGGTGAAGGCCAGGACAACCGAGCCCAGCATCAGCAGCGCCGAGAAGGCCAGGAATAGCTTGCGCCGGCCCATGAAGTTGAGGCCGAGATCGATGGGAAGTCTGCGGATCAGCGCCATGGTGTCGCGTTCTCTTCGATCTAGAGGGCCAGGGCCTGCGGGCGCCGGCGGCGCAGCCACAGCGCCACCATCAGGCGGGTCACCATGATGGCCGAGAACATCGAGGTGATGAGGCCGAGCGAGAGGGTGACGGCGAAGCCCTTGATCGGGCCGGAGCCGAACTGGAACAGCAGCAGCGCGGCGATCAGCGTGGTGAGGTTGGAGTCGAAGATCGTCGCCATGGCGCGCTTGTAGCCGGCGTCCACGGCGGTGATCGGTCCGCGCCCGTTGCGCAGCTCCTCGCGGATGCGTTCGAAGACTAGCACGTTGGCATCCACCGCCATGCCGATGGTCAACACGATGCCCGCGATCCCCGGCAGTGTCAGCGTGGCCCCGATGAGGCTCAGCAGACCGAAGATCAGGCCGACGTTGACGATGAGCGCGATATTGGCGAACAGCCCGAAAATCCGATACGAAGCCAGCATGTAGGCCAGCACCAGCGCGAAGGCCACGATACAGGCGATCTTGCCGGCCTCGATGCTGTCGGCTCCCAGTTCCGGCCCGACGGTGCGCTCTTCGAGGAATTCGAGCCCCGCAGGCAACGCCCCTGCGCGCAACAGCACGGCAAGCTGCGTGCTGTCCTCGACGGTGAAATTGCCAGTGATGATGCCAGAGCCGCCGGGGATGTGGCTCTGGATCACGGGAGCCGAGATCACCTCGCCATCGAGCACGATGGCAAAGGGATTACCAACATTCTCGGCGGTATACTCGCCGAATTTGCGCGCGCCG
>DAIQBR010000264.1:0-5856 GCA_036781105.1 Kiloniellaceae bacterium | reverse complement strand
ATTTCCTCCGCGCCAAGGAGCAGCCGCTGCATCCCGCCGCGGCGACGTAAGCGACGCTACTCCGGCATCACGAAGCGCAGCTTCTGCGCTTCGCTGTTCCAATAGATCAGTACGATCTTGCCGACGAAGTTTGCGCGCGGCACGAAGCCGAGCATTGAGCGGCTGTCCAGGCTGTTGTCACGGTTGTCGCCTACGAAGAAGTAGTGTCCTTCAGGCGCCTCGTAGATATCTGTGTTGTCGAACCGGTGGTCGTCACCGATCTCTCGAATGAGATAGCTGCGACCTGACGGCAGGACCTCCCGATAGACCGTTCCCCAATTGTCTTCCTGCCGAGGCGCCACCTCCTCGCGTGGTAGCCGGACGCCGTTCAGATAGAGGACACCGCCCTGCCATTGCAGGTGGTCGCCAGGCAAGCCCACCAGACGCTTCACGTAGGCCGTCTGGTTGTCCTCCGGTGAGAGGAAGACAACCAGATCGCCGCGCTGCGGATCGTCGGTATTGTAAGCGAACTTGGAAACGAAGAGGTGATCACCGACCTGCAGCGTCGGCTCCATGCTTGCCGCCGGAATATTGAAGGGTTCCCAGAGAAAAATGCGGACTACAAACGCTAGGAGGACAGGCAAGAGCCATATCGCAAAGAGAGCGTACCAGCGGGCGAACCACTGTCGGGGAACTTGCCGGTCCAGCCAATATGCGATGCGATAGCAATGCACGGCGCCACATATGTTGATACCCAGCGCGGCCAGGCCTGTCGCAGCGTCGAGGGTGAGCGGCAGCATTGCCAAATGCGCCGCCGTCACCAGCAGGCCATAACCCGTGAGTGTCAGCAGCAGATAGAGCAGCCCCCAGCGCCACCGGCCAAGGTAGAGCATTCCCATCAAAGGACTGAAGATGAGCGCGATGAGCGCCGCCACCCAGGGTCGCCGGTTCACAAAGGCTGCGATCATTCCTGCACGGCTCCGCCTGGCAATCAGATGCGATGCAGTCTAGCCAATTTTCAACTTCTGCGATAGAGAAGTGCCGTGCCCTCGGTCTATAGCTCAGCGCCAGCGAGGGTAGCTAGGCTTCCGGCCATGCCCCCTGCCGATCCCTTGGCAAACTGCACGGCTTGGGCTATCTCACGGGGCAGCGCGGTCGTTTTCCGGCCGGGCTGAAATCCAGTCCAGCGGCGCCCTCGCGGGCGCCGGCCTTCCCCGGAGCACCCGCCGCTTATGATCACCGATAAACCCGGCCTGATGGACGACGTCCGCGGCCGCTTCGCCCATGTCGACAGCTGCCCCTTCACCGGCCCGCGCATCTTCTTCGAGAACGCCGGCGGCGCGCTGACCCTGAAGTCGGTGGTGGAAACCTCCGCCAGCTATGCCGCGATTCCGGACAACCAGGGCCGCGACAACCCGGCCTCCAAGGAGCTGATGCGGGTCATCGACCAGGCCAAGGCGGACATGAAGGTCTTCTTCAACGCGCCGGGCGGCAGCTTCTTCGTCGGCGAGAGCGGCACCGAGGTGCTGTTCCGCCTGATCCGCACCGCCGCCGGCGGCGCGGCCGCGGGCGGCAGGATGCTCGGCAGCACGCTGGAACATCCCGCCTCGCGCAGCGCCATGGCCCACTGGGCCGGCAAGACCGGGCGTGACCACATCCTGGTCGCCCACGATGACGCCACGGGCACCGTGGACGTCGAGGCCTACCGGCCTCACCTCTCGGCCGACCTGCGCGTCGCCACCATCCTGCACACCTCCCCGGTCACCGGCATGGCGGTCGACGTGGCCGGCATCGCCGCGGCGATCCGCGCCGCCGCGCCGGACTGCCTCATCATCGTCGACGGCATCCAGCACGCCAGCCACGGGCATATCGACATTGCCGCCTACGGCATCGACGGCTACGCGGTCTTGCCCTACAAGGTCTTCTCGCGCCACGGCTACGGCATCGGCTGGGCGTCGGAGCGGCTGACGGCCCTGCCCAAGGAGCAGATCCTCAATGGCCCGGCCGAGAACTGGGAACTCGGTACCCGCGACACCGGCGCCTACGCCACCTTTTCCGACGTGGTGAACTACTTCGCCTGGCTGGGCGGCCATTTCACCAACAGCGGCGACCTGCGCGCGCGCATCGAAGCGGCGGCGCAGGCGATCCACGCGCACGAGAAGACGCTCACCGATGCCATGCTCTACGGCACCGGCAACCTGAAGGGCCTGACCGAACTGCCGGGCGTCGGCATCATCGGCGGCGCCGGCAGCCCGGCCCGCGAGGGCCTGGTCTCGGTGACGGTCGCGGGCAAGGAGGCGTCGCTGGTCGTCGCCGCGCTGAACGCCGAGGGCATCCGCACCCACACGCGCAAGGCCGACCATTACTCCGGCAACATCCTGACGCCGCTCGGCCTGCCGTCCTGCATCCGGGTCTCGCTGTGCCACTACAACACGGTGGAGGAGGTCGCGCGCTTCCTCGCCGTCATGGCCGAGATCACCGAGGCGGCGGCCTGACCTCTACTCCGCCTGCGGCTCGGGCCCGACGCGGGTCGCGAGCGCGGCCATGGCGTTCTGCAGGGTGCCCTTGAGGCGCAGGGCGTCGACCTCGTCCAGCATGTCGATGTCGATGAACACGGTCATGCCGTTGCCGTAGGCGTTGAACACGCCGGCCGGCGCCTCGTCGAGCTCGCCTTCCACCACGTAGGGCACGACGTCGCGGTTGATGCCCTTCACGCGGATCGGGTCCAGGCGTCGGGTGCGCACCATGTCCTGCACCAGGGCGAAGGTCTCGTAGGAGATCACGACGCTGCCCGGCTCGGCGATCGACTGCAGGCGCGCGGCGAGGTTCGCCTCGGCGCCGATGATGGTGTAGTCCATGCGGTCGGCGGAGCCGAAGTTGCCGACGTTGCAGTAGCCGGTATTGATGCCCATGCGCACCATGAAGGGGTCCTGCAGGCCGCGCCGGTGCCATTCCACGTTCAGTTCGCCGAGGCGGCGCTGCATCGCCACGGCCATGCGCAGGCAGGCCTTGGCATCCTCCACCACGCCCTTCGTCTCGGGGTCGCCGAAGAAGGCGAGGATGGCGTCGCCGATGAACTTGTCGACCGTCGCGCCGTGCTCGCCGGCGATGGCCGACATCTCGGTGAAGTACTCGTTCAGCAGGCCGGTCAGCTCTTCCGGCTGCAGGCGCTCCGACATCGAGGTGAAGTTCTGGATGTCGGAGAAAAAGATCGTCAGCTTCTTGCGCTCGGTGGAGATGGCGACGTCCTTCTCGCCGGAGAAGATGCTCTTGTAGATCTGCGGCGAGAGATACTTGGCGATCTTCATGGAGACCTGCGCCAGGAAGGAATTGGCGGTCTCCAGCTCCGCGTTCATGCGCCGCATGGCACGCGCCTGGCGCGCCTGCAGCAGCACGAAGGAACCGCCGGCCAGCGCGGCGCACAGCAGGTAGGCCAGCAGGTACTTGAAGGAGAGGATGTTGGCGGCGATGGGCTGCTCCACGGTGATCGCCTGGATACCGCGCACGTCTCCTGCCTGCCAGTCGTGCTTGGGACTCTCCGGATGGCTGTTGTGGCACTCCACACAGGCGCCGCCCAGGATCACCGGCGCGGCGATGCGGGTGCGCCGGTTGAAAAAGGAGCCGCTGGTCTCCGAAACCGTCGACTCCGGCCGCACGCCCTGGCGGAAGGTATTCAGCGCGTTCTGCTCGAAGGCATCCAGCGCATGGCCCGCCCGGTTGGCGAAGGGATAGTCGGAGACGAAGCGGTAGGAGACCACGCCCTGCTTGCTGCCGATCACCTCACCCAGCTCGATGGAGAGAGTCGCCGGAATGGGTATGGCGCCGGGCACGTCGTGATAGTTGTGCAGCGGGCGCGTCTGGCCCGGCGCCTCCAGCACCCGGCTCACCACGTTGCGGGCGTAGTAACTGCGGATGTCGCTGATGATGGAGTTGAGGCTCTGGCCCTGCGCGAGCAGGGCCTGGTCGGAGAGGTTTCGCAGGTCGAGCCAGACCGCCACCGGCAGCATGACGAGACCCAATACCACCGCAGCCGCCAACAACTGCGGACGGAACATGCGTGATCCGTCGGAATTCTGCATCGCTGATCCCCGCGCGAAAGCAGCGGCGACTCTAGCGCGAAGTCAGCGTAGCGCATAGCGCGAGAAAGCGCGAGGTCATGTCTCTTTTGGGACCGCCCGCGCCGGGACCGGACTATTCCGCGGTCGGCTTGGCCGCACTCGCCGCCGGGGTGGCCACCGCCGCGCGCAGCATGAGCCGGCGCTCGCGGTAGAAGGTATAGATACCCATCATCACCACGATGGCGGCGCCGGCCAGGGTCCAGTCGTCCGGAAATTCCCGGAACACCACGATTCCGAGCAGCAGCGCCCAAACCAGGATGGTGTAGCGGAAGGGCGACACGAAGGCGACCTCGCCAGCCCGCATGGCTTTGATGGAGAAGACATAGCCGAAGAAGAGGAAGCCCGCGGAGGCCGAGAGCAGGCCGAGGTGCTGCGGCGCCATGGGCTGCCAGTCGCGCGTGAGGGCGACCGCCCCGGTGAAAAGTGCGATGCCCAGCGCGGTGATGAAGGACACGAAGATCGACGGCACGCTGGCGGAGAACATCCGCGTCGAGAGGTCGCGCAGCACCATGAAGAAAACCGCGACGATGGCCCAGATCGAATAGGCGGTGAAGCCCTCGGCCCCCGGGCGCACGATCATCAGCACGCCGGCGAAACCGACGACGATGGCGCTGTAGCGCCGCCAGCCGACGCGCTCGCCCAGGAACAGCGCAGCGGCCAGGGTGATGGCCAGCGGGATTGCCTGGATGATCGCCGTCGCGTTGGCGATGGGCATGTGATAGAGCGCGCTCAGGAAGCACACGCCGCTGCCGATCTCGCCGATCACCCGCTGGGCGAGGAAGCGCAGGTCCCTGGCGGCGAAGCGGTAGCGGAACTGGCGGCGGTACAGGGCCAGCGCGCCGGTCAGCACGGCCAGCAGAAGCCCGCGCATGAAGATCGACTGGAACAGCTCCAGGTCGGCGAAGACCAGCTTCATCATGGTGTCGTTCAGCACGAAGCCGGCCATGGCGACGGACATGAAGAAGGCGCCGCGGAAGTTGTCGGTGGCGATCACGGCGCGTGCCTAGTCGGCGGTCTGGGCCGCCGCCGCGGCCAGGCGCCGCGAAAGACGACGCTCGCGGTAGAAGGTGAAGATGCCGGTGGCGACGATGATGCTGGCGCCCAGCAGGGTCCAGTGATCGGGGATGTGGCCGAAGATGACCACGCCCAGCAGGATCGCCCAGATCAGGATGGTGTAGCGGAAGGGGGCGACGAAGGCGACCTCCCCGACCCGCATGGACGACACGCTGAACACGTAGCCGAAGAACAGCGCGCTGGCGCCGACGGCGATGATGCCCAGGTGTGACGCCTCGACCGGCTGCCATTCGGTGAAGGGCAGCATGACGGCGCCCATCAGCATGATCGTCACGGCGGTGAGGAAGGCGACGAAGAGCGACGGCACCGGGCCGGAGAGCCGGCGTGTCGCCAGGTCCCGCAGCGTCACGAAGCAGACCGCGACCACGGCCAGCAGGGCATAGGCATCGAAACCCTCCGCGCCCGGGCGCACGATGATCATCACCCCGGCGAAACCGATGGCGATGGCGGTGTAGCGCTTCCAGCCCACCGGCTCCTTCAGGAAGACCGCCGCGCCCAGGGTGACCGCCAGCGGCAGGGCCTGCAGGATCGCCGTGGCGTTGGCGATGGGGATGTGCATCAGGGCCGTCAGGTAGCAGACCGTGCCGCCCAGCTCGCCGATGATGCGCAGGGCCAGCATCACCCCGTCGCCGCGGGAAATCCGGTAGAACAGCTGGCGGCGTCCCCAGGCCAGGGCGCCGATCAG
>DAIQBR010000263.1:0-5897 GCA_036781105.1 Kiloniellaceae bacterium | reverse complement strand
CAAGAACATCATCAAGGCGCTGAACGAGATCGACTGGGGCGACAAGACCATGTCGGTGCGTATCAACGGCCTCGATACCCACTACATGTATCGCGACGTCATCGACATCATCGAGCAGGGCGGCGAGCGGCTCGACCTCATCATGATCCCCAAGGCCGGCACCGCCGCGGACATCTATGCCATCGATATGCTGGTGACCCAGGCCGAGGACGCTGTCGGCCGCAAGAAGAAGATCGGCTTCGAGATGATCATCGAGACCGCGCTGGGCATGGCCAACGTCGACGAGATCGCCAAGGCCTCGCCGCGCAACGAGAGCCTGCACTTCGGCGTGGCCGACTACGCCGCCTCGACCAAGGCGCGCACCACGGTGATCGGCGGCCCGAACGAGCTCTACGGCGTCCTGACCGACCCCAACGACAAGGGCGAGCGCGATTACCACTGGGGCGACATGTGGCACTACGCCATCGCCCGCATGGTGGTGGCGGCGCGCGCGGCGGGGCTGCGCCCCATGGACGGGCCTTTCGGCGACTTCTCCGACCCCGAGGGCTTCCGCGCCCAGGCGCGCCGCGCCGCGGTGCTCGGCTGCGAGGGCAAATGGGCCATCCATCCGAGCCAGATCGAGCTGGCCAACGAGGTGAACAGCCCCTCCAAGGCTGAGGTCGACAAGGCCAAGCGCATCCTCAAGGCGATGCGCCAGGCCCAGAAGGAAGGCAAGGGGGCGGTGGCGTTGGACGGCCGCCTCATCGACATCGCCTCGATCAAGCAGGCCGAAGTGATGGTCAAGAAGGCGCGCCAGATCGCCAAGGCCTGACGCGAGGCTCACGACCCCGACACAGCAGGGCCGGTAATCGCTGGCAGGCGAATGCCGGCCCTGACTTTTCGCGCCGCTTGATTCGACCCCTCGAATACGGCATTTGAAGGGCCGGGCAGCTGGATTCGCGGTTCTTTTGCGCCGAATCCCGGGCGTGCCAGCGGCAAACTGCTGTGTTACAAAACGGTCATGCATAATTTCCTCGACTTCGAAAAGCCGATCGCCGAACTGGAAGGCAAGATCGAAGAACTGCGGCATCTCTCCGACGACGGCGAGATCAACATCGCCGACGAAGTCGAAAAGCTGCAGGGCAAGGTCGAACGGCTGCTGCGCCAGACCTACGGCAAGCTGTCGGCCTGGCAGAAGACCCAGGTGGCGCGCCACCCCGACCGGCCGCATTTCCAGCATTATATCTCCGCGCTGATCGAAGACTTCACGCCGCTGTCAGGTGACCGCCTCTTCGCCGAGGATCCTGCCATCGTCGGCGGCCTGGGGCGTTTCCGCGGCTACTCCGTGATGGTGATCGGCCACGAGAAGGGCGCCGACATCACCTCGCGTGTGAAGCACAACTTCGGAATGGCGCGGCCGGAGGGCTACCGCAAGGCGCAGCGCCTGATGCTGATGGCCGAACGTTTCGGCCTGCCGATCGTCACCCTTGTCGATACCGCTGGCGCCTATCCCGGCATTGGCGCCGAGGAGCGCGGCCAGGCCGAGGCCATCGCCCGCTCGATCCAGGTCTGCCTCGACGTCGAGGTGCCGCTGCTCTCGGTGATCATCGGCCAGGGCGGCTCGGGTGGCGCCATCGCCCTGGCGGCGGCCAACCGGGTCTACATGCTGGAACACTCGATCTATTCGGTGATCTCGCCGGAAGGCTGCGCCTCGATCCTCTGGCGCTCCGGCGAGCAGGCGCAGGAGGCGGCGGAGGCCCTGCGCCTCACCGCCCAGGATCTGCTGCGCCTCGGCGTCATCGACGACATCATCCCGGAGCCGCTGGGCGGCGCCCATCGTGCCGGGAAGCTGACCCTCACCGCCGTCGGCGACAAGCTGGAGGAGGGCCTGCGGGAGTTGCTGCGTGACAGCGGACCCCAGCTGAAGCAGAGCCGCCGCCAGAAGTTCCTCGACATGGGCCAGAAGGGCCTTTCCTGAGCCTCTCCTTCTGGGCCTCCTCCGGCCACCGTCCCTGCCGAACCGCGGCAGCGCCCAGCGCCATTTTCTCCCCGATCGGTTGAGCCCCGCCCTCCCGGCAGCGGTCATTTTGTTGCAAAACGCTGGAATACAACGCAACCCATCGCTGCGAAATCCCACAGGATGGGTCTTGTGCCGCGCGTCCTTTGCGGCACTAATATGAAGCAACAACCGGCGCAACGACGCCGGCCTGCCGGCCGCACCGGCGGGCAGGAAAAGGCTTCTGACCACAGCAGGGAGACAGAACTCATGCTACTCAAACACCTCAAACATGCCGCCTTCGGCGCCGGCCTTGCGGTCGCGCTGACCGGCGGGCTGACCGGCGCGCTGCAGGCGCAGGACGTCCTGCGCGTCGGCAACATGGGCGAGCCCGCGACCCTCGACCCGCATCATGTGGCGGGCACCTGGGAAAACCGCATCATCGGCGACATGTTCATGGGCCTCACCACCGAGGGCCAGGACGGCAGCGTTGTGCCCGGGGCCGCCGAGAGCTGGACCGTCAGCGACGATGGCACGGTCTATACCTTCAAGCTGCGCGATCACACCTGGTCTGACGGCACGCCGGTCAGCGCTGACGATTTCGTCTTCGCGCTGCGCCGCATCCTGATGCCGGAGACCGCCGCCAAGTACGCCTCCCTGCTGTATCCCATCAAGAATGCCGAGGAACTGAACAGCGGCGCGATGCAGGGCATGGAGAACCTCGGCGTCCGCGCGGTCGACGCCAAGACCCTGGAGATCACGCTGAAGGCGCCGACGCCCTATTTCGTCGAGCAGCTCACCCACTACACCGCTTTCCCGGTGCCCAAGCATCTGGTCGAGAAATTCGGTGACGACTGGATCAAGAAAGAGAATATCGCCAGCAACGGCGCCTACATGCTGGAGGAATGGGTGCCCAATACCCATGTCCGCCTGGCCAAGAACCCCGACTTCTACGATGCCAAGAACGTTGCCATCGAGAAGGTCGAGTTCTATCCCACCGAGGATCGCGCCGCGGTGCAGAAGCGCTTCCGCGCCGGCGAGATCGACATTGCCAAGGACTTCGCGTCCGAGCAGTTCGATTTTCTGAAGAAGGAACTGCCGGACGAAACCAAGGTCGCGCCTTACCTCGGTATCTACTACTACACCATCAACACCAAGAAGCCGCCGTTCGACGACGTCCGTGTGCGCCAGGCGCTGTCGCTGGTCATCGATCGCGAGGCCATCACCGACAAGGTGCTGAAGACGGGCGAAGTGCCGGCCTACAGCTTCGTGCCGCCGGGCACCGGCAACTACGGCGACCCCGCCTACGTCACCTGGATGGACACGCCCTACGAGGAGCGCGTCGAAAAGGCCAAGGCGTTGCTGGCCGATGCCGGCTTCGGCCCGGACAACCCGCTGAAGTTCACACTGTCCTACAACACCAGCGAGAACCACAAGCGAATCGCCATCGCGGTCGCCTCGATGTGGAAGAAGGAACTGGGCGTTCAGGCCGAGCTGTTCAATCAGGAGGTCACGCCGCACTACAACAACCTGGAACAAAACAACTTCGACGTGGCGCGCGCGGCCTGGATTGCCGACTACAACGACGCGCAGAACTTCCTCTACCTGCTGGAGACCCGCACGGGCCGGCAGAACTACGGCCGCTGGTCGAACGAAGAGTTCGACAAGCTGATGGAGCAGGCGGCGACCACCACGGACATGGACAAGCGGGCCGAGCTGATGCGCCACGCCGAGGCCATCGCCATGGAAGAGCAGCCGGACATTCCGATCTACTACTACGTCTCCAAGAATCTGGTTTCGACCCACGTGAAGGGCTGGGAGCCCAACGCGAAGGACATTCAGCGTACGCGCTACCTGAAGCTCGAGCCCTGATTCCGAGGCGGTTCCCTCCCGCTCCCGGCCGATGCCGGGGGTGGGAGGGCGCCGTCCAGCCTGCCGTCGCGCTTTGACAGCTTCGCGGCGGCAGCAACCGTAGAGAGATCGGAAAGGCCGCAGCGATGTTCGCCTATGCCGTCCGACGCCTCGTCGTCGCGGTGCCGACGCTTTTCGTGATCGTCACCATCGCCTTTTTCCTGATGCGCGCCGCACCGGGCGGACCCTTCGACTCCGACCGCGTGCTGCCCCCGGCCATCGAAAAGAACGTGCTGGCCGCCTATAACCTGGACCTGCCGCTCTGGCAGCAGTACCTGAAGTACGTCGGCGACCTGCTGCAGGGCGATTTCGGCCCTTCCTTCCGGGTACGCGACTTCACCGTGGCTGAGCTCATCGTCTCCGGCTTCCCGGCCAGCCTGCAGGTCGGCGGCATGGCGATTCTGCTGGCCATCGTCATCGGCATTTCCCTCGGGTCTTTCGCGGCGTTGCGCCAGAACACCGCCGCCGACTACGCAGTCATGGGTGTCGCCATGACCGGCATCGCGGTGCCCAATTTCGTCATGGCGCCGCTGCTGACCCTGGTCTTCGGCGTCTACCTGTCGCTGCTGCCGGTGGCCGGCTGGGGCGACGGATCCTTCGCCAACAAGGTCCTGCCTGTCATCGCCCTGGCGCTGCCGCAGATCGCTTACATCGCACGCCTCACGCGCGGCTCCATGGTCGAGGTGATGAACGCCAACTACGTGCGCACCGCCCGCGCCAAGGGCCTGCGCGAGCGACTGGTGGTAGTGCGCCACTCGTTGAAAGGGGCGCTGTTGCCGGTGGTCTCCTACCTCGGCCCGGCGACCGCCGCCGTCATCACCGGCTCGGTGGTCATCGAGAGCATTTTCGGCATCCCCGGCATCGGCCGCTACTTCATCGAGGGCGCGCTGAACCGCGACTACACCCTGGTGATGGGCGTCATGGTGTTCTACGCCGTGCTCATCATCCTGCTGAACCTCGTCGTCGACCTGCTCTACGCGGTGCTCGACCCGAAAGTGAGGTACGTCTGATGATCCACACGTCGGCGGCCAGCGACGGCCTCGCGCCGGTCGAGGAATTCCAGGGCCGCAGCCTGTGGCAGGACGCCCGCGACCGCCTGTTCCGCAACAAGGCCGCCGTGGTCTCCATGGTGGTGCTGGCGGTCATTGCCGTGATGGCGATCCTGGCGCCCTACCTCAGCTCGCATCCCTACGACGAGCTCTACTGGGACCGCATCCAGGCGCCGCCGGACTTCGCCGAAGGGTTCTGGTTCGGCACCGACGGCAACGGCCGCGACCTCTTCGTGCGCACCCTCTATGGCGCAAGGGTCTCGCTCATGGTCGGCATCCTGGCGACCACCGTCTCCCTGGTCATCGGAGTCACCTACGGCGCCGTCGCCGGCTTTCTCGGCGGGCGCATCGACAACCTCATGATGCGCTTCGTCGACGTCATGTACTCGCTGCCTTTCATGTTCTTCGTCATCCTGCTGATGGTGATCTTCGGGCGGAACATCTTTCTCATCTTCATCGCGCTGGGTGCCGTCGAGTGGCTCACCATGGCGCGCATCGTGCGCGGCCAGACCCTGTCGGTGAAGCGCAAGGAGTTCATCGAGGCGGCCCAGGCCGGCGGCGTCTCCAACACCAAGATCATCTTCCGCCACGTCATCCCCAACGTGCTAGGCCCGGTCATCGTCTACATGACCCTGACCATCCCCCAGGTCATCCTCACCGAGTCCTTCATTTCTTTCCTCGGGCTCGGCGTGCAGGAGCCGCTGACCTCCTGGGGCGTGCTGATCTCCGAAGGCGCCCGGGTCATGGAGCAGGCGCCCTGGATGCTGATCTTCCCGGCCTGCTTCCTGGCGGTGACCCTCTTCGCCTTCAACTTCATCGGCGACGGGCTGCGCGACGCTCTCGACCCGAAAGACCGGTGAAGGAGGCCAAAGAGATGAGCGCGATCCTCGACGTCGAAGGCCTCGACACCCGCTTCGCCACCACCGACGGCGAGGTCCACGCGGTGAACGACGTCTCCTTCG
>DAIQBR010000262.1:0-5912 GCA_036781105.1 Kiloniellaceae bacterium | reverse complement strand
CCGCTCGTCAGCACGTTCGCCGCCGCCGAAGCCAGCCCTGCCGGTGCGTGCGCCGCCAGCGGCACGCCCGCGTTCTCGCCGTTCGACAACAGCACCGCCCCCGGCGCCTTGACCAGCGCCCGCAGCAACGGGCCGTCGATGACCGCGTCGCCGCGCAGCAGCAGCACGGGGCCCTGGGTCCCGGCCAGCGCGTCCTCGCCGATGACGTCGGTGATCCCGAGGCGGGCGAGCCCGCGGCGCAGCCGCCCTGCCGCGCTGTCGCACCAGACCCGCGGCGAGGCCGCGCCCAGGATGCAGGCGGCGGTCGGCCGCGGTTCGGTCTCAGCGTGCAAGGAAACTCACTTTGCGAAGGCCCGGAAGCGTCGGATTCCCGCCGGTTTTGCCCCGCCGGCGGGGGTCGGCTCCATTAATCGGACCCGGCCCGGCTTGTCAAGAAAGCGCCCGGCTTCACCCCGGGCGCTTCTTCAACTCGTTCCAGTAGATGACGCTGCCGGCGACGGCGGTGAAGGCGACCAGGGGCGCTAGGCTGGCCAGCAGCGGCGGCAGCAGGCCGACTTCCCCCATCGCCAGGGTGATGCCGTTGAAGATGAAGAAGGCGAAGCCGATGGCGGCACCGCCGAGGAACAGCAGCTCCAGCCGGCCCGCCCGCTGGGTCTGCTGCGCCAGGGCGGCGCTGAGCAGCAGCATGAGCAGCGGCACCAGGCAGGTGGTGAGCTTCTCGTAGAGCCAGGTCTGGTACAGGTGGGGCGCCCAGGTGCCCTGGCCGTCGCCGTCGGCGAAGCGGCGGATCTGGTCGAAGGAGAGATGGCGCGGATGCGCCGCGAGGTGGCTGAGGCTGACCGGGTCGAGACCGATGGCCCAGTCGCGCCGCGCCTCGTACCGCGGGGCGCTGCCGTCGCCGCCGGTCAGCGTGACGTCGCGCAGCTCCCAGCGGCCGCCGTCATACTGCGCCGAGCCCACGTCGAGGCGGCCGAGCAGGTCGCCCTCGACGTCGCGCTGGAAGATCGTGAATGCGCCGAGCGTGTCGCCGCGGATGTTCTCCGTCGGCACGCGCACGATGTCTTCGCCGACGTGGATCCAGGTGATCCCCGCGACGCCGCCCGCCTCGCGCGGTTTCTCGTATTCGCCGACGCCCCAGGCGTAAAGCGCGTCGACGCTGTCGGGCACCGCCAGGTCGTCCACCGCGAACTGCAGCCCGCCGAGCAGCAGGCCCACGGGCAGCAGGCGGCGGAACAGACCGACCTGCGACAGCCCGGCGATCCACATGGCGGCCAGTTCGCCGTGGCGGATGAGGCCGGCGAAAGTCAGCAGCCCGCCCAACAGGCTGGCGATCTTGATCATGTCCGAGACGATGATCGGTGTACGCAGACCGGCGTAGTGCGCGAGCGCCGCGAACCCGCCCTGGTTGTTCATCAGGCTGCTGGCGTTCACCATCATGTCGAGCGCGAGCAGGAAGCCGGTGAGCCCGAACAGCAGCAGGGCAACCTTGCCGAGCAGCAGGCCGGTGAGATAGCTCGCCAGGACGGACATCCCCGGAATCTTCATCGCGTGTATTTCATCGCCGCATCATCATATCGGGGCGCTCACTCCGGGTGCTGGCGCTTCAGGGTCGCGCCGCGCAGGCCCTGCAGCAGGTTTTGCGCGGCGCCCAGCAGCGACCAAGCGCTGGCGCCGCGCGGCACGCGGTAGGCGCTGCGGTAGAACAGCCAGAGACTGCCGACGGCGAAGACCACGAAGGGCAGCCACTGCCCGGCCAGGGATGGCAGCCGGTCGATGGAGGCGAGCGACTTGCCGATGGCGAGCAGCTGGTTGTAGGCGACCAGGATGATGAGCCCGCCGGCGATGCCATAGGCCTGACGCATGCGCCGCGGCCCCAGCGCGAAGGGCACCGCCAGGAAGGGCAGGAAGAGCACCGAGAGGCTGCGCACCAGGCGGTCGTGGAACTCGGCCAGCATCTGGTGCGTGTTCACGCCCTTGGGCGGCGCCAGGCGGTGGCGCCACAGCTCGATGAGGGTCAGTTCGCGCTCATCCTCGCCGCGCGGCCGGAAGCCGCTCTCTCCGACCAGGTCGATGGGAACCTGCAGCTGACTGAAATTCAGCACGCCGGCCTGGGTATCACCGCCTTCGCCTTCCGGCGCACTGCTTGCCGCGGCGGCGCGCAGCTGCGATTCCAACCGCACGCCGTCCTGCAGGAAAAGGGTCGAGGTCTGGCCGCGCGGGGCGACATCCAGGCTGCCGCGCTGGGCGGTCATCGCCGTGGCCTCGCCGTCCGGCTTCTCCTCGTAGATGAAGATCCTGGCGAACTCCTGGCTGCGGCGCCAGATGCGCTCGGCCATGAAGGTCACGCCGTCGACCTCCATGAAGGTCCGTTCCTGCAGATAGACGTTGGCCGCCGCCTCGGCGACGTCGTGCACCAGGGCACGGTAGATGTAGCGCGCGTAGGGCTGGCCGACGGCGAAGTTGACCGCCGAGATCACGCTCAGCGCCAGCGCCAGCAGCAGCACCGGGCTGACCAGCCGGCGCAGGCCGACCCCGTTGTTCTGGTGCAGCCGGCCGAACGCCAGCAGCACGCCGAGGAAGAAGGCGGCCGGCAGGGCGAGCGCCATGTAATGCGGCACCAGGAAGGCGAGCATCTGCAGCAGCACCGTGAGGCCGCCGCCGGTGTCGAGGACGAGGTCGAGCAGGCGCAGCATGCGCTCGGTGAGCAGCACCAGAAGTGCAATGGCGATCGCCGCCAGAAGCGGCCGCATGGTCTGGCGCAGGATGTAGCTGCTGATGGTGGACATGCCCTGGCGCCCGCGGCCTCTCGTGATTGCCCGAAGCCTAGCCGCGGGAGGCGGGCCAGGCGGCCTGGATGGCCTCGACCAGCGCCGCCTGCCCGGCCGCGTCCGGGGTCACCCCGGCAGCGAGGTCCGGCACCGCCGGCCAACCCTTGTCCGGGTAGTCGGTGCCGGCGAAGTTCTGGGTCTCGGCGTAGCGCGGAAGGACATGAAAATGTACATCAGGATCGACCATCATCAGCATGAGATAGTTGATCTTTTCGTATTTCCGGAAAGCGCTGAGGCCGGCCTCGATATCGCCCGTTGCCCGCTGCAGTTCGGCGAAGGCGGCAGGCGAGATGTCGCCGAAAGCTTTCGCCGGGTCCTTGCACACCAGGACCAGCGCGCCGAGGGTCGCCTGCTTGCCGCGCAGCAGCACCACCCAGTGCCGGTAGTCGCGGATCAGGGTCTGCGGGTAGCCGAACTTGGTCATCGTCGCGTTCGCGGTGGCGTTCGGCGCGGCGCTGGCGGCGGCTTCGGACTGGTTCGACCCCTGGGGCCTGCTTGACAAAGTCACGGGACAGTCATACCTCGCTGGGACTGCTGAGCCAGGCGCGCGCGGCGACCTCGGCGAGCGCGCCGGCCGGGGATATCCGAGGCTCTTTCGTCGTATGCCCTGGCAGTGACGTCAAGCGGTAGCTTTCTCCCGTCGAGCCGAAGGGTAATGCGATGACTCGTCTCCTTACCTCCCCGATCCGCCGCGGCATCGCGGCTGCGGCCCTCGCGGCCCTCTGCGGCGCCTGGCCGGCCCTCGTGCCGTCGCCCGGCGCGGCGGCCTCTGGCGAAGGCTGCGTGACCGACGGGCCGACCACCATCAAGGTCACCGTAGAGAAGGTCAGAAATTCAAAAGGTCTCATTACAGCAGTACTTTACGACGATAACCCGAAGACCTTTCTGAAGAGCGGCGCGCGCCTCGACCGGATCCGCGTGGAAGCCCGCGAAGGGCAGACCGAACTCTGCCTGAACGCCCCTGCCGCCGGCCGCTACGCGGTCGCACTCTATCACGACGAGAACGGCAACAAGGAACTGGATCAGGACTTCCTGGGCATCCCCGTGGAGGGCTACGGCTTCTCCCAGAATCCCGGCTTCCGCTTCGGCAAGCCGGAGGTCGAGGAGACCCTGTTCTCCATCGAGACCGACCCGGTGACCCTGCGCATCTCGATTCTCTACCTGCGGGGATAGTACGTAATCTCAGCAGCTTAGAGTGCGTAGTTGCGAGTCTCGGCGAAGCGCCCGCTGGCCGGGTCGTAGCCCCGCACCATGACCTCGACGTCCCAGCCCTTGCCGCCCCTGGTGATCGAATAGAGCTGGTAGTGCGCCAGCGGCTTCCTGCCGCTGGACGCCGCCGAGGCGGAGGGGATCCCCAGCACCGGCACCGGGCCGTCGCGGCCCTCGACGGTCTCGTGTCCGAAGGTGTGGTCGTGGCCGTGCAGCACCAGTTCGGCGCCGGACTCGGCGATGACCCGGCGGAAGGCCGCGGCATCGACCAGCCGCTTGCGCCAGACGATGCGCTCCAGGCTGGGCGGGTGGTGCAGCATGACGACGCGGAAGCGGCCCTCCTGCCCGAGCCGGCGCAGCAGCGTCCCGAGGCGGCTGAGCTGCGCCTCGCCCAGGGTCCCGTGGGCGCAGAACAGCTGAGCCCGACGATGGCCAGCGGCCCGCGGTAGCGCAGGTAGGGAAACCCCTCTGATTGCTCTGCTGCTTCGCCGTCCTCGCCTTGCATGAAGGGCTGCCACTTGGCCAGCGAGGCCTCCCAGGGCACCGCCACGTAGGCGTCGTGGTTACCCGGGATGACGCTGACGGTTTCCGGCGCCCCCAGGGTGCCGAGCCAGGCGGCGACCTGGGTGAACTCCCCGGGCAGGGCGATGTTGGTGAGATCGCCGGTGACCACCAGGTGGTCGGCGGCCAGCCCCCGCAGATCCTCGGCCAGCGCGCCCAGCACCGCCGGCTGATGCAGCGCCCGGCGCCGGCGCATCCACGACAGCCAGCCGAAAAAGCGCTTGTTCATCAGCTCGTGAGGGCGCACCGCCGGCAGCGGCCCGAGGTGGGGATCGGAGATGTGCGCGAGTCTGAACATGCCGGTGATGGCGGAGTCCCGATTTGTCTGGGAGGTTGACGAAGGCGGAGGAACATGTGATCAAAACCACCGGCTGGGTCAAAGCCAAATTCGCCACAAAGGGTTCTTATTCGCGTTGAAAGCACTGATTATCGGGGCCGGCCAGGGCAAGCGCCTGCTGCCCCTCACCGAAGAGGAACCCAAGGCTCTCCTCAAAATCGGCGGCAGGTCCCTGCTGGAATGGCAGGTTTCCGCGCTGGTCGACTGCGGCGTCGAGGACATCGTCTTCCTGGCCGGCTTCAACCTGCCGGCGGTCGAGCGCAGCCTGGAGCAGCTGGGCCGGCGCTACCCCGGCACCCGCTTCCGCGCCGTCTACAACCCCTTCTACGGCGTCGCCGACAACCTGGCGACCTGCTGGCTGGCGCGCCATGAGATGGCCGGCGACTTCCTGCTGCTGAACAGCGACACCCTGTTCAGCCTGCCGGTCCTGCAGACACTGCTGGCCAGCCCCGCGGCACCGGTCAGCCTCGCGGTCGACCACAAGGACCGCTACGACGACGACGACATGAAGGTGCAACTCGACGGCAGCCGGCTGCTCGATATCGGCAAGAAGTTGCCGGCCGAGCGGGTGCAGGGCGAGTCCATCGGCATGCTCTACTTCCGCGGCGAGGGCCCGCGGCGTTTCGCCGCTGCCCTGGAGGCCGCCATGCTGGACCCGGCCGCGATCCGCCAGTGGTACCTCTCGGTGATCGCCGCCCTGGCACCGCAGATCGAGATCCAGGCGGTCACCATCAGCGGCCATCCCTGGTGCGAGGTCGACTACCCGGTCGACGTACAGGCCGCCAAGCGCATGGTCGCGCTGTGGCGCGAGTCAGATCTCCCCGGGGCCGACGACACCCTCGCCGCCGCCGAATCCTAAGCTCTTCCGCTAGACTTTTCCCGCCAGGATCGCCTCGACCAGTTCCAGGTCGGCGGCCTTGTCGACGTCGATGGCCGCCTCGGCCATGGGCATCTTCACCGCCACCACGCTGACCCCG
>DAIQBR010000261.1:0-5919 GCA_036781105.1 Kiloniellaceae bacterium | reverse complement strand
GCGGGATCAGTGGACGACGCGCTTGGGGTCAAACCCGACCGGCATATGCAGTGGGCGTCCCGCGCCGAGTGGTACGCAGCGGGAGAACGCCTGCCGAAGGAAGCGTGATCACACGGGCGCCCGGAGACAGCGAGCCGGGCCTCAGCCCAGCATGTTGTTCACTTCCTTGGGCAGGGCGACGACGAGGCCGTCGAGCTCTTCGGTGACGACGATCTGGCAGCCCAGCCGCGAGGTCGGCTTCAGGCCGAAGGCGAGGTCGAGCATGTCCTCCTCGTCCTCGCTGGGCTCGCCCAGCTTGTCGAACCAGGTCTCGTCGACGATCACATGGCAGGTGGCGCAGGCCAGCGAGCCCTCGCAGGCGCCCTCGATGTCGACGTCGAAGCGGTGGGCGACCTCCATCACCGAGAGGCCGACGGGGGCGTCCACTTCCTTGCGGTTGCCGTCCTTCTCGATGAACGTCAGCTTCGGCATCTAACCACTTCTCCTAACTCGTCTTTTTGTTTCCGCCTGAACCGATCACTCGGCCGCGGCGCTGCCTTCGCGGCGCAGCCGCTCGACCTGGCTCGCCAGCTCCTCGACGGCCGTGTCGATCTCCGCCTCGCTGTTGAAGCGGCCGATGGCAAGCCGGATCGACGACCTTGCCCGCGCCTCCGGCAGGCCGAGAGCCCTGAGCACGTAGGAGGGCTCGACCGCCGTCGAGGTGCAGGCCGAGCCCGAGGAGACGGCCAGACTCGGCAGCGCCCGCATGAGGGCCTCCGCGTCGACCCCCTCGAAGGAGAGGTTGAGGTTGCCGGCCACCCGCCGCTCGGCATGGCCGTTGAGCGCCACCCCGGAAAGGCGGCCCTTAATGCCCTCCAGCAGCCGAAGCCTCAAGGCCGAAATGCGCTCTGACTCCGCCGCCATCTCGTCGGCGGCGATCGCAGCCGCGGCGCCCAGGCCGACGCAGAGCGGGGTCGGCAGGGTGCCCGAGCGCAGGCCCCGCTCCTGCCCGCCGCCGCTCATCAGCGGCTCCAGGCGCACCCTTGGGCGGCGCCGCACGTAGAGCGCGCCGATGCCCTTGGGGCCGTAGAACTTGTGGCCGGAGATGCTCAGCAGGTCGACCCCGAGGTCGGCGACGTCGAGGGGGATCTTGCCGACCGCCTGGGCGGCGTCGCAGTGGAAGTAGGCACCCTTCTCCCGGCAGAGAGCGGCGATCTCCTTCACAGGCTGGATCACCCCGATCTCGTTATTCACTGACATGACTGAGACAATCGAGGTTTGCTCATCCACCGTCCCGGCCAGCAGGTCGAGGTCGACCAGACCGTCGGCCCCCACCGGCAGGATGGTGACGGCGTGGCCCTCGCGCTCCAGGTCGCGGGCGCTCTCCAGCACGCACTTGTGTTCCGTCGCCAGGGTCACGACCTTGGGCCGGCGCTCGCGGTGGAAGCGCGCGGCGCCCTTGATCGCCAGGTTGTTGGACTCGGTGGCGCCGGAGGTGAAGATCACCTCGCGCGGGCTGGCGCCGATGAGTTCGGCGAGCTGGCCGCGCGCCCGCTCCACCGCCTCCTCAGCGTCCCAGCCGAAGGCATGCGCCGTCGAGTGCGGATTGCCGAAGCGCTCGGTGAAGAAGGGCAGCATGGCCTCGACCACCCGCGGGTCGGTCGGCGTGGTCGCCTGGTTGTCCAGGTAGATGCCCGGCAGCGGCCGGTTGGCTTTGGGATCCTGTGCCATGTCAGTGCCTTACGCCGCCCGGCTAATGCGGCGGTAGAGCTCGCCCCAGGCCGCCAGCAGGCGGTCGATGTCGCCGGCTTCGCTGGCCCAGCCGAGCGAGACGCGGATCGCCGCGCCGGCCTCCTCGGCGCCGGCGCCCATGGCGCTCAGCACGTGGGAGGGCTGCACCTTGCCGGAGGAGCAGGCCGAGCCGGCGCTGACCGCCACCCCGGCGAGGTCGAGGGCCATGATCTGGGTCTCCGCCGAGAGCCCGGCGAGCGCCACGCAGGAGGTGTTGGGCAGCCGCGGCGCGCCCGCGCCAAAGACTTTAGCTTCGGGCGCCAAGACCTTGATTTCGCGCTCGAACCTGTCGCGCAGCTCAGCCAGTTCCTGAACCTCGGCCAGGCCGCTCCGCGCCGCCTCGGCGGCAGCGCCGAAGCCGGCGATGCCGGGCAGGTTCTCGGTGCCGGCGCGGCGCCGGCGCTCCTGCCCGCCGCCGCGCAACAGAGGCTTCAGCGGCAGGTCCGGATTCACCACCAAGGCGCCGACACCCGGCGGGCCGCCCAGCTTGTGGGCCGAGAGGCTCAGCAGATCGACGCCCAGCGCCGCCATGTCGAGGGGGATCTTGCCCGCCGCCTGCACCGCATCGCAGTGGACCCAGGCGCCGGCTTGGCGCGCCAGGGCGGTGACCTCGGCCAGGGGCTGGATCACCCCGGTCTCGTTGTTGGCCAGCATGACCGAGACCAGCGCCCCCTTGGGCGCCCGCGCGAGTGCCGCGGCCAGGACCGCGAGGTCGACGACGCCCTCGGCGGTCAGGGGGATGCGCTCGGCCGCCGGGGCGGCCTGGAGGACAGAATCGTGCTCGCCGGCGGAGACCAGCAGGTGGCTCGCCGGCAGGCCGATCAGGGCGTGGTTGTTGGCCTCGGTGCCGCCGGAGGTAAAGATCACCCAGGCGGGGTCCGCCCCGGCGAGGGCGGCCACCTGGACCCGCGCCTCCTCCACCAGGCGGCGGGCGCGGCGCCCGGGCCCGTGCGCCGAGGAGGCATTACCGGGTTCGGCCAGCGCCGCAGTCATGGCGGCCAGCGCTTCAGGGCGGACCGGGGCCGTGGCGTTGTAATCGAGGTAAGCGGTCATCGTTCGCGAGGAGCCGCCGCGCCGGTCAGCCGGCGGCGCGGTTGGGGTTGGCCTGACCAAGCTCGCCGCGCAGGCCGCTGGTGCCGAGCACCCGCCGCGCGATCACGTCGTCGATGCTGACGGAGCTGAGATAGAGGTAGATCTGGTTGCCCAGCTCCTCCCAGAGGTCGTGGGTCTGGCAGCGGCTCTGGTTGCCGCGGCAGCCGAAGGGCTGGCCCGGCGTGCAGCGGGTCGCGCGGATCGGCTCGTCGACCGCGAGGATTATATCGGAGATGCGCGTCTCGCCGGGCGCATGGGCCAGCAGGTAGCCGCCGCCGGGGCCGCGCACCGAACGCACCAGCCCGCCGCGCCTGAGCTTGGCGAAGAGCTGCTCCAGATAGGACAGCGAAATCTCCTGCCGCTCGGCGATATCGGCCAGCGCAACCGGCCGGCCCTCGGCATGGGTGGCGAGGTCGCAGAGCGCCATCACGGCATAGCGACCCTTGGTACTCAAACGCACTCCACTATCTCCCTTGCTCCGCCACTCGGCGTGACCGAAAACGTGCCGGGGCTAGCACTTGCCCCCGGCAGACTACTGGCTGGACTGCTTGGTCTCGGCGGCCTCCCGCTCATCCCCCTCGGCCGGCAGCCCGTTGCCGTCCGAGTCTTCCTTGCCGCGGCTCTCCAGCTCGTTGACGCGGGCCCTGAGGCTCTGGACTTCGTCGAGCAGGCCGTCGAGGGCGCGGGCGATGGGGTCGGGGATGTTGCCGGTCGGCGTGCCGTAGGCGACGAAAGGTGCCGTCTCGCTCTGCGGCGTCCGGCTGGTCTGGATCGCGCGGCCGGGAATGCCGACGATGGTGGCCCCCTCCGGCACTTCCTTGGTCACCACCGCGTTGGCGCCGATGCGCGCGCAGCGACCGACGGTGAAGGGCCCCAGAATCTGGGCGCCGGAGCCGACGATCACGTTGTCCGCCAGGGTCGGGTGGCGCTTGACGTTGCGCTGGCTGTCGCTGTCGACGCTGGGCGAGGTGCCGCCCAGGGTCACCCCCTGGTAGAGCGTCACGTCGTCGCCGATCTCGGCGGTTTCGCCGATCACCACGCCCATACCGTGGTCGATGAAGAAGCGCTTGCCGATGGTGGCTCCGGGATGGATCTCGATGCCGGTCAGGATGCGCCCGATGGCGGAGATCCAGCGCCCGAGCAGATACCACTTGCGGCGCCAGCAGGCACTGGACAGTCGGTACAGCATAATGGCCTGGAAACCGGGGTAGCAAAGCACTACCTCTAGCCGAGAGCGCGCGGCCGGATCGCGCTGCATGGTGGCATCGATTTCGGCCCTTAGAGACTTGAACATCGCTTCGCCCATCGTGCTAATATCGCCGCCTTTTGTCGCCGCGCTTTCAGTCGCTCGGTCGCTCATCCGGGAGCCTTCTCCCGCGCAGATGATGCGCTCCAGGGGCCAACAGCCGCAACACCGGAGATATAGTAAGCCTGAGTAAATTGGTCAAGTATATGGCCGTTTCACAGGTTCGAGACAGAGGTTCAAGAGGGGAGCCGGCCAGGGGCTTCAAAGGGGTTACGGAGAAAATTCCCAAGGGAATTGTCCCCGGGAATGCCCCGGGGCCGGCACAGGGGAAAATCGATGGGCGGAGGCGCCCGCTGCAAAAGCGCCCCGAGGCGTTCCTTCCAGGAACCCCGGGGAACAAGGCCGCCGCCGCCATAACAAGGGCACCCAGGTCAGGGTCCACGGAAAGATAGGAATCTAGCTTATATGCCTGACGTGATCTTCAACGGGCCGGAAGGCCGTCTTGAAGGACGCTACCAGCACAGCAAGCGCCCCAACGCACCGATCGCCCTCATGCTGCACCCGCACCCGCAGTATGGCGGGACCATGAACAACAAGGTCGTCTACACCCTGTTTCATGCCTTCGTGCGCCAGGGCTTTTCGGTGCTGCGCTTCAACTTCCGCGGCGTCGGGCGCTCCCAGGGGGTCTTCGACCGCGGCGAGGGGGAACTCTCCGATGCCGCCTCGGCCCTCGACTGGCTGCAGACCTACAACGACAACGCCGAGTCCTGCTGGATCGCCGGCTTCTCCTTCGGCGCCTGGATCGGCATGCAGCTGCTCATGCGCCGGCCGGAGATCAACGGCTTCATCTCGGTGGCCCCGCCGGCCAACATGCACGACTTCAGCTTCCTGGCCCCCTGCCCCTCCTCCGGCCTGATCATCCAGGGCGACAAGGACGAGGTGGTGCCGGAGCCGTCGGTGAAAAAGCTGGTCGACAAGCTGTCGAGCCAGCGCGGCATCACCATCGACTACCGCGTCGTGGGCGGCGCCGGCCACTTCTTCCAGGACGAGATGGAGATCCTAAGCGGCCACGTCGACGACTACCTGGCCAAGTCCCTGGCCGCCGAGGCCAGCCGCACCGCCGCCGGCTGAGGCCGGCGACTCCTCAGTCCTTGGAGGCTATGCCTTGTGCAGCTGGCCGCCGCTGGCCGGCCGGCTGACGCCGGTCGTGGTCGGCAGGGTGAGCGGCAACCCGGCCAGGGAGCGCAGGGCGAGGTAAGCGAAGGCCTGCGCCTCCAAGGCATCACCCTGCCAGCCGACCGCCTCGACGGGCTCGACCGGCGCGCCCAGCGCCTCGGCCAGGGCAGCCATGAGGGCCGGATTGTGGCGCCCGCCTCCGGTGATCAGCCAGCGCCCGGCCGGCTGCGGGAAATGCCGCGCGGCCAGGGCGATGGCGCCGGCCGTGAAAGCGGTGAGCGTCGCGGCGCCGTCCTCGAGCGACAGCCCCGCCACCGGCGCGGCCGAGAAATCGTCACGGTCGAGAGACTTCGGCGGCTTGCGCTCGAAGTAGGGATGGTCCAACAGCCCGGCCAGAACCTTGCGGTCGACCCGTCCGGCCCTGGCCAGGACGCCGTCGCGGTCCAGCGGCTCGCCGCTGTGCTGTTCCACCCAGTCATTGATGAGGGCATTGCCCGGGCCGGTGTCAAAGGCCAGAACCTGGTCGTCCCCAGGACCGATCCAGGTCACGTTGGCGACGCCGCCGATGTTCACCACCGCCCGCGGGCGGGCCAGTTCCGCCGCCAGGGCGGCCTGGTAGAGCGGCACCAGGGGCG
>DAIQBR010000260.1:0-5928 GCA_036781105.1 Kiloniellaceae bacterium | reverse complement strand
CCGACTGCCGCGGGCTCGGCATGGCGATGGCCGCCGGCCTGGAAGCGGGAATCTTCTAGGCGCCTGACCCTCAGGCGATCAGCTTCTTCTCCTTAGCGAAGGGGCTGAGGCCCAGCCAGGATTGCAGCGCTGCATCCAGCTGCCGGCTGCCCGTAGCGATGAGGCGGCCGTCGTCCTTGGCTCGGGCTACCGTCTTATAGCCCATCCAGATCTCGGTCATGGTGCGCAGGTCAGTGGAGATGTAGAGATCGACATCGAAGCCGGGGTCGACGGAGCAGAGGTCGACTTCAGTACCGGGATCCACAATGAGCCACCAGTTCCGGCGTCCCTCCGCAAGATCGCCATAGATGAACTGGATCGTGCTGCGGGACTTGGGCATCGGGGTGGTGTCGAGATTCCGCCGCATGTCCCACATCAGAAGGTTGGGATCGAGGTTCCGCAATGAAGACTCCGACTCGACCCATCGCTGTCCCCAGATGCCCATGGCTTCAATCACAGACTTCAGGTCGCGCCCCGCCTTGGTAAGCCTGTACTCGAAGACCTCCGCCCCGCCCGCCGCGCGGACCCGCTCCAGGACCCCGGCCGCTTCCAGATCGCGCAGGCGTTTTGTCAGCAGGGCCGGCGACATGCGCGGCACGCCGCGGCGCAGTTCGTTGAAGCGGGTCGACCCGGCGACCAGTTCACGCAGCAGGACCACAGTCCAACGGGCGCAGAGGATTTCCGCAGCCATTGCTACGGGGCAGAACTGATTGTAGCTGCTTTCGGTCACGCGACTCTCCCACTCGCCCTTGTCCCGCAATCACTGGTGCGACCCTACGCGGGCGCCTGCTACCCGGCCAGTACAGTATCTGTATCACCCAGCTTCATTTTAGGAACTGGCGAAGTGGCCCCGGCCCGTGAGACCTCCTACGCCACACCCCGGGCCTCATCCGCAGACCCATCAAGCTCACCAATCAAGGAGGCAGCGATGCCACTGGTCGACATTCAACTCATCGAAGGCGTCTTCGACAAAGTTCAGAAACAGGAAATGATTCGCAAGGTCACCGAGGCCATGGTCGACGTCGAAGGCGAAGCCATGCGCGGGGTCACCTGGGTCCGCGTTCAGGAGATCGCCAGCGGCGAGTGGGGCATCGGCGGCAAGACGCCCAGCGCCGATGACATCAAGGCGATGCAGCGGAGCGGGTAACTTCCGCCGTAACTTCCCCGGTCGCCGGCAACGGCGGCCGGGGATCCCGGCAGCGGTTCGGCGGCCGGCCGGATGGGCACAAAGACAAAGGGCCGCCCCATGGGGACGGCCCTTTATCGATCAGGTAACTGCAGTCTTTTCGGAGGAAACTACACTCCGCGAAGGCTGGCTTACTTCTTCTTCGCGGTCTTCTTCACTTCACCGGTGAACTCGCCGAAGGACTCGGTCACGCGGCTGGAGATCAGGTTGGCGGCCTCGCCATTCGACTTGCTGGCCATCTCGGTCAGCTCCTTCAGGTTGGCGACGGCGGCCTCATAGGCCTCCTGGGCCAGCTCGACCTGCTTCACCAGCTTGTCCTGCGGGGTCTCCGCGGAATTCAGCTCGGACAGCGCCTTGGAGGCGTCCTCGACGCCCTTGCGGACGATCTCGGCCTGGCGGCGGATCACCGCCTGGGCGCCCTCGAGCGCGATCTTGTTCGCGGAAGCGAAGGCCTCGAGGTTGCGCTTCTGGTACTCGACCAGCGCCTGGGCATCGACGCCCGGCAGCTTGAACTGGTCGGCGACCTTGGCGAAATCGAACTTCTCGAACTGCTCAGTGAACTTGCTCGGGTCCATGAAGGCCGCGAAATCGATCTTCGAGAACTCGCCGTTCAGAAACGGATTACCGGAAACAGCCATGACTTGGGCTCCTCTTCCCTGGCGGGACTGTATCCCGCGCTCGCTATGTTGCATCGCACAAAAACTTGGCGTGACGGTGATATAGGCCGCTATTCGTACGCGGTCAAGGAATTTTTTGTGCAGTGCACAATCGAATTTTCGGCGGAAATCTGCGACTCACTCGCGGCGCTTGGCGCGGCTGCGAAATTCGTTAACCATTCCAGACCCTTGGCCCGGGCCTTTGCCCCAGCCAGCGGCCGGCTCAGGCGGCAGCGCGCCGCGGACGGGCGGTCTTGAGGCGACCGATGAGGCTGTCCACCCGGGTCAGCTGCTTGTCGAGATGGGCCATGGTCTTCGCCATGTCCTCGCTGTCGTCGCGCAGCCAGACCCGCAGGGTGGAGAGATAGATCGCCGAGAGCCCCTTGATGCGCAGGGTGCCGCGGCAGCCGGTGGTGGAAAACCCGGCGGCCTCCAGGGTCGCCGCCATGGACCTGGCGAGGCGGCCGAGCCCGCAGCAGACCGCCAGCGGGTCGCGCAGCTGCCCCTGCAGGATGACACCCAGGGCCTCGCGGTGAGGCTGCAGGGCATCGAAGCGGCGCATCAGCATATCGAAGAGGCGGTCCCGGGCCGGACTGTCGAGCCCCTCGCCCTCCTCGGCCAGCATCTCGGCGTCGACCCGGTCGGCGAAGCCCTCGAGGATCGCCAGCTTGGAGGGAAACACCGGATAGACCCTGGAGAGCGGCTCACCGGCGGCCTCGGCGATTTCCGCCAGAGAGAGATCGCGCCAGCCACGCTCCAGCGCCAGCGCGAAGGCCGCGTCGATGATTTTTCCGGGCAGATCCGCCGCGGCAGCGGATGCCCTGGCGCCGGTCGCCTTTTTCTTGGCGGACGACTTCTTGGCTGAGGGTTTCTTGACCATATCGGCTGTCCTCCTCACCCCTACAATCTAAGGGCCAAGGCCCCGGTTGGGAAGGCCGGGGCAGGATTGTTTTCCGACGCTATCCGGCCGCCGGCGGCGCCTTGGCGATGGCTGCCACCTGCCCACCGGTCAGCGAGGCCAGATCCTGCGGCGCGAGGCGGAAAACGGCATTGGGAGTGCCCGCCGCCGCCCAGACCTCATCCAGCGCCATCAGCGCGGCGTCGATGAAGACCGCCGGGGGCTCGCGATGGGCCACCGGCGGCACGCCGCCGATGGCGAAACCGGTCTTGGCACGCACAAAGTCGGCGTCGGCGCGCTCCAGCTTCTCCCCCAGCAAACGGCCGACCGCCTTCTCGTCCACGCGATTGGCGCCGCTGGCGATGACCAGAACCGGGCGCCCGCTGTCCCTGGCACGGAAGATCAGCGACTTGGCGATCTGCGCCACCTCGCAGCCGATGGCCGCGGCCGCCTCCGCCGAAGTACGGGTCGAGGCCGGAAACTCGCGCACCAGGAAATCGAAGCCCGCCGCGGCGAGGGCTTCCTGAACCCGCCGGGCGCTGTCCTTCAGAGCAGCGTGAACCTGTGGCGGTGTATCGTTCATGGACTCTTGATCCCGGACCAGTTGCTGCAATACCCCAATCGGAGTCCTAGCATGCCGCGGGAATGTCAACTTCGGCTATGCGAAAAATGGACCCCGAGCCGGATCCCTTTTCTCAGGGTTCCACGCCGTTCAGCGGGCAGCAGCGGCAAATCTGCCGGCGGGGGAAAAATCGCTGTCCATGACGCGATCCGCGGTGAAGCGGATGGTGACCTTCGTCCCGGCACCGACCTCGCTCTCTATTGCCAGGGATCCGCCGTGCAGCCGCATCAGAGAACTACAGATTGGCAAACCCAATCCCGTGCCCTCGTGACCACGGTTGTAGGACTCGGCAACCTGACCAAAAGGCTGCAGGGCTTTGGGAATGTCCTTGGCGCTGATGCCGATCCCTGTGTCGGCAACAGAGATCTCCAGGCTGGAATCTTCGGTCAGGGAGGCCCCGACGGTAACCTCCCCGCCCCGGGGCGTAAACTTAACGGCATTGGACAGCAGGTTGAGGATGATCTGTTTCACGTGACGCTCGTCGGCGCGCAGGGCCGGCAGATCGGGAGGTATCCGCAGCGTCAGGGCGATCTGCTTTTCTTCGGCACGCACCTCCACCATGGCCACGCAGCTGCGCACCGCCTCATCGACGATCACCGCGCTGTCCTCGATCGTTGCTTCGCCGGCTTCGATCTTCGAAATGTCCAGGATATCGCTGATGATGTTGTGGAGGTGGCTTCCGGAAAGATGGATGGAGGCAGCGTACTCGACGTACTTCGGATCGCCGAGCGGACCGAAGTACTCGTCTGTCAGCATTTGCGAATAGCCGAGGATCGAATTGAGCGGGGTGCGCAGTTCGTGGCTCATATTGGCAAGAAACTCGGACTTGGCCCGGTTCGCAAGATCGGCCTCCTCCTTGGAGGCGAAAACCGCCGCTTCCGCCGCCCGCCGCTCGGTGACGTCCGTTCCGGTGCCCCGGTAGCCGAGAAAAGTCCCTTTGGCATCGAACACCGGCTTGCCGCTGGTCCTGACGTGGCGCAACCGGCCGTCCGGCATGGCAATCGAATATTCAAAGTCCCGAAAGGGAGCCCGCCGCCGGAGATCATCCATGTGTTGCATCCAGGCATTCTTGTTCCGCACCTGGTTCGCAAAATCCATTCGGGTCTTGCCGATGATGTCGCTGCTCTTGAGAGGGAACAATTCGAAGAAGCGGGGCGATACGAAAGTCGTTTGGAGGTCTGCGTTCATCTCCCAGATCCAGTCGCCGGAGATTTCCGCGACATCGCGGAAGCGGGCCTCGCTCGCCGCCAGAGACCTGTCGGTCTGCAGTTGGTGTTCAGTGGAAAGCAGCAGCCATCCGAGCAGTGCCGTGGCGGGCGTGAAGGTCAGCACCATCGGCAAGGCGATGCTGTCCATGACCTTTGCCACGACCGGCTCCGGAAGGAAGGTGAAGAGCCAGATGACGACGAGATGAACGAGCAGCCCAAAGACCAGAAACTGGACGACCCCGGCCCGCACCCAGCCGCGCTGGCGGGCGTGGCGAAAGGCAAGCCCCAGCACGACGCAGGCAACCACCACGGAAACTCCGACGGCGACGCCGCCGCCGCCGAGCCACAGACGGTAGCCAATTGCAATCACGGCGGAGATGAAACCGACCAGGGGGCCGCCGAACAGGCCGGACATGCTGAGAATGACCGAGCGCGCGTCAAATATGACGCCGGGGGCCAACACGATCGGCGTCATCATACCGATGACGCAGAGCCCCCCGAAGAGGAGACCCGAGAGAACCTGGCCGATGAGTTCACCCTGGGTCCAGCGGCGGGCGATAAAGCCGTGAACGAGGCAAAGCGCCAGAAGCAGGGCAACGCCCTTGGCAAATTCAACGATCGTCACTTGGTCCATAGGTTCGCCTGCGCCCTCACAACACCTTAGTCAGACAACAGGCCGGCGGCGCCCGCAGGGCGCGACCCAACCAGCGCCGCATGTGCTGGATCCGGGAAGGAGAGAAATCGACCCGATAGGAATCAGCTGCAGCAGGATAAGCCGCTGCGGCCCGGGCCACTCCCCCGATAGCCAAAGTAAGACTTCCGAACGGGATGATAATCTATCTGACTATATACTAAACAAGTCGTTAATTTTCGCGCGCAAATCGAGCAGGAGGCGGGCGTGATCGGCGGAAACGAAGAATAGGACTTTCGGATCAGACAGCCCGGCGCAGCTTCCACGCGAGAAGCGCCAGGGCCACGAGCCCCAGCAGGGCAACCGCCAGGGCCTCCGGCACCGCCAGCGCCCAGCCCGTCACGGCGGCCACGGCACACCACAGGAAGGGGACCGCCGCCAGCGCCCAGGGCGGGCGGCCCTCGACGAGCAGCAGCAGGGCCAGGGTCAGGACCACCGTCGGCCCCGGCGCGAGGCCGACAATGCGCGCGGCGGCAAAGCCCGCCTCACCCAGGCCGGAGACCAGCGGCAGACCGACGATCGCCAGGAAGGCCAGCACCAGCCCTGCGGCGCCGAAAGCGTCAGGCTGGCTGGCCGGCGGGCGCTGCCGCCAAACCAGCGCCCACAGCACCAGCGCCGCCTGCAGCAG